>NZ_RMVK01000001.1:300000-444620 GCF_003942875.1 Streptococcus oralis
ACCTTCTGACAGGATCTCCAGATTGGTCTTATTTAAGATTTCTTCTTTTAAAATCTCTGTATGACGAGAATGAGGAGCTACATAGCGATCATCAAAACCTCTAAAAAGAAGGTGCCCTTCTTTCAAGGTGTCCTGTGGATAAATTCCTGATAGTTTCCGATCCATCTGGTGCTTTTCAACGCCATAGCGAACATAAAGACCTGCTTGAGCTCCCCAACAGATATGGAGGGTTGAAAACACATGCGTCTTGGACCATTCGATGACCTGCTTGAATTCCTCCCAGTAATCTACCTCTTCAAAAGGTAAATGCTCTACTGGTGCTCCTGTGATAATCAGTCCATCAAAAAAGTCATCCTTGACCTCTGGAAAGGTCTTATAGAAGGTTTCCATATGTTCGGAACGGGTTGTCTTGGAACGATGTGTTTCCATATATAAGAAATCAATATCTAATTGCAAAGGTGTATTAGCCAAATGCCGTAAGAGTTGCGTTTCTGTTACCATTTTTTGAGGCATGAGATTTAAAATCAGAATCTTCAAGGGGCGAATATCCTGATGAGCGGCCCGTTGGTCATCCATAACAAAGATATTTTCTGTCCTTAAAATCTCCACAGCTGGTAATTTTTTATCAATTCGAATCGGCATAATACCCTCCTAACAGTTCTCTATTTCGGGAATGATGTTGTCTGTTTGAAAGTAAAAACCTCCAAATACTTCTTCCCTTTATTATACTGTATGAAGATATAGTTTTCAATTATAGTTTTTCTCTAACTAGCTATAGTTAATTTATATAGCAGATGAAGAGAAAACAGCCCCAAGGACTGTTTTCATTAATAATGCATAAGAACCTTGTAATCGTAGTCTCCGATTTTTTCACGGCCTTTAAGCTCATCCAACTCAATCAAGAAAGCACAACCGGCTACAACTCCACCAAGTCTTTCAATCATCTCAATCGTTGCCTTGACAGTTCCGCCTGTTGCCAAAAGATCATCTACGATGAGAACACGTTGGCCTGGCTTGATCGCATCAGCATGCATGGTCAAGGTATCAATACCGTACTCTTTCTCATAGTCAGCAGAAATCACTTCACGTGGTAATTTCCCTGGTTTACGAACAGGTGCAAAGCCAATTCCCAACTCAAAAGCAACTGGGCAGCCAACAATAAATCCACGAGCCTCTGGACCCACGATCATGTCGATTTTTTTATCGGTTGCATACTGAACAATTTCACGAACAGCGTAGCTATATGCATTTCCATCTGCCATCAAAGGGCTGATATCACGGAAGGTGATGCCTTCTTTAGGATAGTTTTCAATCGTTGCGATATAATCTTTTAAATTCATCTTTTTCTTTCTTTCAAAGTTTTTTACTCTCTATTATAGCATATTTTTTAAGAAAGAAAAAAGGAAAAGTTAACTTCAATAATTATCTAACGATTTGACGATTTATAACTAGCCATAGCAATAAAGCCCAATTTCTGTTTATTCTTAGCAAACATTTTATACATAGTTAAAAACTGCTTTCTATTCTCCTTTTTACAAGCATTTACGCAAATTTTCAAAGTTCCTAGCCAACCTTCGTCATAAATCATACCTGATAATTTCATTAATGTCATTTCACCAGTCAATATTTTCACATCACGATAACCTGATTCTATCATCACCTGTTCCCAACCATCTTGAGTTAAAGGACCTACATTTACATGAATTGCTTGTGACAATTCCTGTCTGACAGACTCTTTAGCTTCCTTAAGAAGCACATCATGTGTCAAAAGAAGACCTTCAGGTTTTAAAATCCTCAGATACTCCATTACACATTTTTTCTTAGCTTGATCGGCTTGCATAGTCAGCATAGCTTCATTTATAACAATATCAAAACTAGCATCTCCATAAGGAAGTTTCATTGCATTTGCTCTTTCAAATCTGATCAAATGACCAACACCTGCCGTTTCAGCAGATTTTTTAGCCACTTCTAAGGCTTGTCCATCCATATCAACAGCAGTTATCTTACAACCAAAACGCTGTGCTAACTCAATTGCTGTAGTTCCCCTATTGCACGCAACCTCTAGTATTCTCTTTTCTTTTGAAAATCCTCCTTCCGTAATTAACCAATCTGTAGCACGTTTTCCACCTGGACGTAAGCGTTTTTTCCCCAGTTTTGCTAAAAACTTATGACCTGCTTCTGACATTTGAACACCTCTATTTTTTCTTCATTATAACATAAAATTATATTGTCTGACAATTCTAATCTATTATTTGATAAACTAGAATCAAAAGCATACAAGCTACCATGACTATAGCATAAATCTATTAATCACCTCTCTAGTTCGAATTCAATTGCTCACGTAGTTTACGCATATAGGTTACGCCTACATATTTGTACTTTAGAGTTGCTGGCCTTCTTATCCGCTATATACGCTTTACTATCACGTGCCTATTCGTATAGCCAAGATTTCTCTATCTCTTTCTCTGCCGATTCTTATTTCCAACGTCAGACTTAAACAGTCTATCCTAATGCCGTTCGATCAGCTACTCACAATAGTCAGGCTTGGGAATCACTTTTGGCTTTACTAATATATGGTACCCACAGAGGACTTACACCTCAGATGAACGGAATGTCCGTCGTACCTAAAAAAACGAGCACTTTCGTACTCGTTTTTAAAAATCTGTTAATTAAAGTGAGTTTACGTCAACCTTGATACCAACACCTTGAGTAGTTGTGATTGTCAAGTTTGTTACGTAAGTTCCTTTAGCTGTAGCTGGTTTTGCTTTTTGGATTGTTTCGTTGAAAGCTTTGAAGTTTTCAACCAATTTTTCAGCTTCAAATGATACTTTACCGATGATTGCTTGAACGTTACCTGCACGGTCAGCACGGTAAGTAATCTTACCACCTTTAGACTCTTCAACTGCTTTAGCAACATCCATTGTTACAGTACCAGTCTTAGGGTTTGGCATCAAGTTACGTGGTCCAAGGACACGTCCAAGACGTCCAACAAGAGCCATCATGTCAGGTGTAGCGATAACTACGTCGAAGTCCAACCAACCGTCGTTGATTTTCGCAACAAGGTCATCTTCACCAACAAAGTCTGCACCAGCAGCTTTTGCTTCTTCAGCTTTTGCACCACGTGCAAAAACAAGAACGCGTGAAGTTTTACCAGTACCGTTTGGCAATACCATTGCGCCACGGATTTGTTGGTCAGCTTTTTTAACGTCGATGTTCAAGTTGTAAGCAACTTCTACAGTTGCGTCAAATTTTGCAAAGTTAGTTTCTTTTGCAAGTGCTACAGCCTCTTCTACACTGTATGCTTTTGTGCTGTCGATTTTTTCAAGAGCAGCACGAAGTTGTTTGCTTTTTTTAGCCATTTTCTATTCTCCTTGTAAGTGGTTCAATCGATTTTCATCTCCCACGTCACTTCTCGAAATGATGAAGTCTTGCGGGTATTCAGTCTATTGATTTTCTTTTCCTACTTCGTTAAGTTCCTTTACTGTACCCAAGTACAAGCGTCAGTCACTGGCCTAGTATGAAAAGCAACTAATAGACTGCTGTGAGATTTTCTACTGTGTTATTGATTAGTCAACAACAGTGAATCCCATAGAACGAGCAGTACCTTCGATCATACGCATTGCAGACTCAATGTTTGCTGCGTTCAAATCTGGCATCTTAGTTTCTGCAATTTCTTGTACTTGTGCACGAGTAACTGTAGCAACTTTAGTTTTGTTAGGTGTACCTGATCCTTTTTCAACACCTGCAGCTTTTTTCAAAAGAACAGCAGCTGGTGGTGTTTTTGTAACGAAAGTAAATGATTTGTCTTCGTATACTGAGATAACAACTGGAATGATCATACCAGCTTGGTCAGCTGTACGAGCGTTGAACTCTTTTGTGAATCCCATGATGTTGATACCAGCTTGACCAAGAGCAGGTCCAACCGGTGGAGCTGGTGTAGCTTTACCAGCAGGGATTTGCAATTTTACAAGTTTTTCGACTTTTTTAGCCATTTTTAAATCCTCCTTTGTGGTTTTGGCGGTAATGTAAGATTTTTACCTCCCACAAGTATGCTTTACACACACCTTTCTATTATACACTATTTATCTAAAAATGCAAGAGAAAAATTACTTTTTTAATCGACGTAATCTCCGCCTTCAAAGCCATAGTATTCTTCCAAACTGAGACCACTTGCAGCAATTTCTTTGGCTTCTTTTCCGACGTAGCGGAGATGCCATTCCTCGGCCATGTAGCCAGTCTCCTTTTCCTTGCCTTTGAGATAGCGAACAACAAAGCCATAGTCAGCCGCATGATCCAAGAGCCACTGGGCCGCCTTTTCTTCAGTAACTAAATCTCCATCTGTCCCAATAAGGTCAAATGCAAGACCTGTTTGGTGTTCACTATAACCTGGTCGAGCTGAGTAGCGATCAGCTGCTTCCTTCCCGTCTTGATTCACATAGTCTTGATAAAGTTTGGTTTGGGTTTCATAACTTCTAAAACCACTGTAGTGATCGCTGATTGGGTAGCCAGCTGCTTGCATTGCTGCAATGAGTTTCAGCAACTCCGCTTTAGCTGTTGGATTTTCTCCTGGGTTATAGTCTTTTGACAAAGGATAGTGCTTATTAGCTATGACGATTTCATCGTACTTCCCTTGAATACTATAGTAGTCTCCCTTATTGACAACTTCTGCCTTCTTCTGACTAGAGGCTTGAGATTTGCTCCCTACAGTTCCTTCAGGTTGACTAGTTTGTTCTGTTTTTTGAGTGTTTTCTTCATTTTTAGGATTTTCTTGAGAACATGCTGCTAGGGTTACTGCCAGCAAACCAGATAAAACGATGTATCTTTTTTTCATTTTTTCTTCCTCTCTTATACCAAGTGCTTCTCTAATTCATCGGATAAGGCTTTAATCATTTGTTCCAACTCATGGGATTTCACTTGGCAATCTTCTGCCGCCATTTCTTCCCAGGGTACCCACCAGACTGGACCACGGCCATTCAATCCATGACCCTTCATATCACCTGTTCTTCGTGGAAAGAGATGCCAATGAGCGTGGGCATCACCATTTCCTAGGAGTTCAATATTCATCTTTTCAGCCTCAAATACTTTGGCGACTGCTTCTTGGACCAAACTCATTTCCTCTAAAAAGCGAAGTTTTACAGAAGTCTCCATATGGTGGAGTTCTGTGACATGCTCTTTTGCCAGAAATAAGGTATAGCCCTTAAAGTATTGGTGATCTCCAATAACAACATAGCCTGTTTCTAGTTCTTTTACAAAGTAGGGATTTTCCCCTGCCTTGATCCATTCAATTCTTTGACAAATCAAGCACATATTATTCTACCAAGGTGCTCTTGAGATAGGCGTCTACCATACGCTCTGTCGCCACGACCGAATCAATATGTGTTCGTTCGTAAGAGTGACTGGACTCAATACCAGCTCCAAGGAGGGCGTGTTTGACCTCTGCTCCTGCTGACATAGCCGCTGAAGCATCCGAACCGTAAAATGGATAAATGTCGAGCTTAAAAGGAATATCTTGCTCCTTCGCCAAAGTTACCAAGTGTTGACGGAAGTCATAGTGATAGGGACCTGAAGCGTCCTTGACACAGATAGAAACTGTATACTCATCCGTCTGCTGGTCATCGCCCATAGCTCCCATATCCACAGCTAGATATTCCACTACCTGAGCTGGAATATTGGAGTTGGCACCGTGACCAACCTCTTCGAAGACTGAAAAAGCAAAATGAGTTGTTACTGGCAATGCAATCCCCTCTTCCTTATAAACACGAAGAAGATTGAGCAAAATTGCTGCGCTGACCTTGTCATCCAAATGACGGGACTTGATAAAACCAGTCTCTGTCACGACAGTTCGCGGGTCAAAACTGATAAAGTCGCCAACCTCGATGCCCAAGGCACGCGTTTCCTTTTCATTGGTTACTTTTTCGTCCAAACGCACTTCCATATTGTCCTGTGTGCGTTCAGCAGTTCCTGCATCTTTGTAGACATGGCAAGAAGTTTGATGGATGAGGATGGTCCCAGATACCGTTTGACCTGTGCTAGCCACATGAACCGTACAGTTCTCCCCTTCAATCATGTTCCAAGGGAAACCACCGATACGATCCAATTTGAGACGGCCATCTGGTTTGACAGCACGGACAATAGCACCCAGCGTATCCACATGGGCAGTCACATAGCGGTGTTGGTCATCATTTTGACCTTTAATAGTAACATTGACACCACCCTTGGCTGTGCGAACAGGCTGGTAACCAAGCTCTTCTAAAGTATGGACTAGATAGTCTGAGATCTCACGAGTAAAGCCCGTCGGAGATGCAATTGCGGTTAGTTCTTTGATATAGTTTATAGTCTGATTCATTTCTTCACCTCTTTCCTACCATTATAACATTTTTCTAGTCAGACTCCTTCTCAAAAGGAGAAAAACTGTGTTTAGTTGCTTTCACTATAGATCCATGTTATAATACAAATACTTTGATTATGAAAGGAAAGTAACAAATATGAAATCATACTTTAAAGTATCACTAGCCCTTGTGGCTTCACTTGTCCTCCTGCTCGGATGTTCCAAACAAGCATCAACAACTGCTAGCAGTACTAAAGAAGACACAACAACTCAGTCAAGTGAGAGCAAACAAAGCAGCAAACAATCATCTGAAAAGAAAGAAACAACTAAGACACATACTTTTGTCAACAAAAGCAATTCTGGAATCACTTCTACCTTGGTTTATACTGTAGACGGCGACAATGTTATCAAGCAATCAGCTCATAACATTGCTGATCCTGAAATCCTTGGTGCAACTCCAGAAGATGTCAAGAGTTTTATCGAAGAAAAGTACAAAGGTTATAATGGACTCAAAGGTGTTAAACAAACGATTGAAATCAAAGATGGAAAAGTTGTTCAAGATCTAGAAGTTGACTTCTCAGTTGCAAGCATTAGCGAACTTAGAAAAGCACTTCCTGAAGAATATTCTGGTATCGGTAATCGTGTCAGTTTCTCAAATTCTAAAAAAGCACTGGAAAAAATGGGATTCACAGAGAAGACGAACTAATCTCCCAAAATTTCATATAGACTAGTGTAGGTCCACCCCAAAAGTTAGACACAACTCTGACTCTTGGGGTATTTTGTTACATCCCTAACCGATGAGTTCAATAGATTCCTCCAAATCCCATAAAAAGTGCATTTAAAACTTCACACCCTTATAAAGCCATATGATAAAAGATTTTTGAAACAAATAGAGACAAAACTTTAATCGTCAGACTAGTTTCTGTTCATTGTCATGTCAAGTCAGATGAGAGGGGAGGTCTAGTTGATTTTGTAGTAGAATCATGTTATAATACAAAATACTTTGATTATGAAAGGAAAAGACATGAACAAATATTTTAAAATGACTCTTTGTATAGCTCTACCATTAGCTATCTTATTGGGATGTTCAAAACAATCAACAACCTCATCAACTAGCTCAGCAAAAAGTGAAACTACTCAGGTAGAATCTACTAGCCAGCAAGCTACAGAAAACAAATCTGAAGTAAAAACTGTGACCTTTGTAAATGATACTCGTACTGGCTTTAATTCTACTTTAACCTACACTGTAGATGGAGACAAAGTATTGAAACAATCAGGTCATAATGTCTATGATCCAGAGGCTCTTGATACTACTGCTGAAACTCTTAAAGCATTTGTTGAAAAAACTTATAAAGGATATCAAGGCCTCAAAGGTGTTACTCATAGCATCAAAATCAAAGATGGAAAGGTCGTTCAAGATGCTGAAGTCGACTTCACAGTCGCAAGTATTGACGAACTTAGAAAAGCCTTACCAGAAGAATACTCAGGCGTAGGTAACTATGTTAGCTTTACTGCTTCTAAGAAAATGTTAAAAGATCTTGGATATACTGAAAAAACTAACTAAGTGTCTTTTACAAAAATAAAAAACCTCGGCTTATGCCAAGGTTTTTTTATTCCATCTCAAAAACATCACTCTCTTGTTTGTTTGGTAGAACCAATGAAAGCAAGATTCCGATAATAGCTGGCACTAGCCATGGAAGAGAGGCTGACGCAAACGGAAGGGCATTAATCAGATTTTCAAGAAACTCAATCTTAAAGGAGCTTCCAAGAACACTTGCAAGAGCGATTGCTGTGACAACTCCCATTGTTAGTTGCATACCCGGTTTTGATAGGGGTACAAACTTATTAACAATCACGATCATCACAATGGAGATGGTGATTGGGTACAAGATTACCAGTACTGGCACTGAGTACTTAATGATTGCATCAAGACCAAGATTAGCAATGGCAAATCCAATCATGGTAAAGGCAGTTGCATAGACCTTGTAGCTGATTTGTGGGAAGCGTCCGTTAAAGAACTCAGCTGTAGATACGATCAAGCCAACTGTCGTTGTGAAGCAGGTTACAGTTACCATGGCAGCAAGGAAGAGCTGAGCCGTTGAACCAAAGATTTCCTGGGTTGCTTGTGACAAGATATAGACACCAGGAGTTCCACCCTTCATGGCTTCTGCCGGTACTGGGAAATGATTTCCAAGGAATCCTAAACCAATGTAAAGAGCGCTAAAGGCAAGAGCTACAACGATACCAACCACCCAAATAGTTGAGATGTATTCTTTCTTACTTGAAAATCCAAGTTGTTTCAAGGTTTGAACAGCAATCACACTAAAAGCCACTGAGGCTAGGGCATCCAAGGTGTTATACCCCTCTAGGAAACCTGTACCAAAGGCAGACGCTTGATAAGCATCTGAAGCCGCTTGGGGACTGCTTCCACCATATTTAAAGGCACCTAGTACAACCAAGATAACGATCAACAAAGCAAAGACTGGCGTCAAGATACGTCCGATTCGATCCAAAATCTTTGATGGATTGAGTGAAATCAGATAGGCTGCTGCAAAATACAACACAGTAAAGACAATCAATCCTAGGCCTTTATTTGCTTCAGACAAGAGAGGGCTAATCCCAACTTCATAAGCTGTTGTGGCTGTACGCGGAATGGCAAAGAAGGGACCAATCGATAGATAGAGGACTGCAAGATAAAGAGTCGCAAACCAAGGTGAGATTTTCTTAGAAATCTCATAAATGTATCCTTTAGGATTAAGCGTTCCGATGATGAGCGTTAGGACTGCAATCCCGACACCCGAAAATACAAAACCTGCGATGGCAGGAAGAAACTGTTCTCCAGATAGGGCACCTAGAGAAGGCGGAAAAATCAAGTTCCCCGCACCAAAAAATATTCCGAACAGGAGCAAGCCTGTTAGGGCACCTTTTTTAGCCATAATAATCTCCTTCATATTTCTAAAATACTGACCTAGTATACCATGATTAAGACTCTGAAAAAAGTATCCAAAATTAATCATTGAATGTTTTCAATATTTTTAAAAATAAGAATTATCTAAAAACAAAATCCCTCACTCAGTTGGAACCGAGCAAGGGAAGATTAGGGTCTATCACCATAGAGGTTTAAAGATTTTCAAAGGCCGTCATTCCACCTTGGACATTGATAACGTCATAACCCTGTTCAGCTAGAAATTGACAAGCACGCGCTGATCTCATACCAGATTTGCAAATGACATAATGCAAGAGGTCCTTATCCAACTGATCATAAGTATCAGCCAATTGACTGAGCGGAAGATTCTGAACACCTTCTAAATGAAGCGTCTCAAACTCTTCTACTTCTCTCACATCTAAAACGGAAAGGGACCCTTTCTGGTAAAGCTGGTAAAATTCATCGAAGGCTATTTCTTTCATTCTTTTTCTCCTAAAATTGTTTTAATTCTTTTTTTCAAATCGGGCACCACTTCTGACTCAAACCAAGGATTCTTAGCCATCCAGATTTGATTTCGTGGTGAGGGGTGAACTAGTGGAAAATAGGTTGGTAAGTAGTTCTGGTAATGTTTTACCCTCTCTGTCACCTTGCCACTGATTTTCTCCTGTAAATAATAGGCTTGGGCATATTGCCCAATCAAGAGAGTTAATTGGATATCGGGCAATTCCTTCAAGAGCTCTGGATGCCATTTTTCTGCGAAACCTGTACGAGGTGGCAGGTCGCCTGACTTACCATGTCCTGGAAAGTAAAAATCCATTGGCAGAACTGCAAAGTATCCTGAGTTGTAAAAGGTGTCTTCGTCAACACCAAGCCAGTCCCGTAAGCGATCGCCACTCTTATCCTTCCAATAAATCCCAGCTTCTTGTGTTTTAAGTCCAGGAGCCTGACCGACAATATTGATGCGAGCTGTCTTTGGCGCCGCAAAGAGAGGTTCGATTCCGCGTTCTGTATAGCTGGTATTTTGTGGATCCGCCATAATGGCTTGCTTGATTCTTTCAATTTGAGACATCTGTTTTCCCTCCAAAAAGAAGTCCAAGATTAAAATCTCAGACTTCTATCGTTTTATACTCTTCGAAAATCAAATTCAAACCACGTCAGCTTCACCTTGCCGTATAGATGTTACTGACTTCGTCAGTTCTATCTGCAACCTCAAAACAGTGTTTTGAGCAACCTGCGGCTAGCTTCCTAGTTTGCTTTTTGATTTTCATTGAGTATTATTTGATCAATTCATAAATAGCTTCTGCATAGATTGCTGCTGCTCGGAAGAGATCGTCCAAGGCGATAAATTCGTTGGCTTGGTGCATGGTATCGATTGAGTCTGGGAACATAGCACCGTAGGCAACTCCACGTTCCAGCAAGCGACCAAAGGTACCACCACCGATGACTTGCTCGTGACCTTGGAGACCAGTTTGTTTTTCATAGACATTCAACAAGGTTTGCACAAGCGGATCTTCCATTGGCACATAGTGAGGGGTGTGACCGTGTTCAGAAAGGCTAACAGAAGCAACTGGCAAGTTTTCAAGAACTGACTTGATTTGCTCTGGGCTTGTTCCTTTTGGATAACGGAAGTTAAGAGCAATGGTATTGTCAACACTTGTTGCATCAAAGCGGAAGACACCGGCATTCATAGAAAGGGCACCCATCTTTTCATCCACATGAGCAACCTTGAGATTTGTACCCTCATGGTCGTTCAAGAGAATCTTACCAGCGATGTCGAGGTAGTCTTTTGCAGGTCCTGCAAAGTCAAACTGACTGAGGAAAAGGGCAAGGTAGGTCGCACCATTGACACCTGATGCAGGCATAGCACCATGAGCTGATTTACCAATAATGGTCACCTTGTATCGACCAGCTTCTTCTTGAATTTCTCCTCTGAGTTTGTGTTCTGTAACAAAAGCATCTAGTTTAGCTTGCAAGTCAGCCAAGTCACCTGAAACAACTGCTGTTGCTGATTCAGGTACCATGTTTTCACGCAAACCACCTGTGAAGCTGTGAAGACGAGCAGCACCTGTATTCTCACCTGCAAAGTGGAGGTATTCCGTGATATTCCCTTTTTCACCATTGATAATAGGGAATTCAGCGTCTGGAGAGAAACCAAAGTCTGGTTTCGCAAGTCCTACATGTTCAAAGTAGTGGTCCATGTCTGCCCAGCCAGATTCTTCGTCTGTTCCGACGATGAAACGAACTTTTTTAGAAGTTGGGAGCCCCAATTCTTTGATGATTTTCAAACCATAGTAACAAGCTGTTGTTGGACCCTTGTCATCTGAAGCACCACGCGCATAAAGGCGACCGTCTTTGATAGTTGGTGTATAAGGGTCCGTGTCCCAACCGCTACCAGCTGGCACCACGTCCATGTGGGCAAAGATTCCGAGAACTTCTTCTCCTTCACCAAACTCAAAATGTCCTGCGTAGTTATCAACATTTTTAGTTGGATAGCCATCACGGTCTGCGATTTCAAGGAATTTTTCCAAGGCTTTTACTGGCCCAGGTCCAAATGGATGCTCAGCATCGGCCTTGCTATCGTCACGTTCTGAGTTGATTTCCAAAAGGCTAAACAAGTCAGCCAAGAGGTCTTCTTTGCGTTTTTCTACTTCTGCTGTAAAATCAATTGTTGTCATTTTTTCTTCTTTCTATCTTTTCTTGATGATTTCATCCACTGGCAAGCGGTAGCTTGGTTCCAATTTTTCGTCTGTGTAACCTACCGTAATCAAGAGTTCTGGGCGGAAACGGTCTTCAATGTCCAAAACTTCGTTGGCTTTTGATTTGTCAAATCCAAGAATAATGTTAGAACCGATTCCTTGGTCTGTCAGAGCAAGAACCAAGTTCATGGCAACCAAACCTGCATTGAGGGCTAGGTAGTCGCTGACTTGTTGTTCACTGTAACGCGCAAATTCAGCTGGCAGATTCTTCATAAAATATTGAAGTTGCTCTTCAGAAAAGTTATTAGCGCCGCCAACTCGGGCAATCTTACGAGCACGTTTAGCCAAATCTGTGTCGGTAAACAAGGCAATGGTTACAGGTGCTGCTGATACCTGCTCAAAGTTCGAACCATAAGCCAATTTTGCCAATTCAGCATTTTTCTCACGAACAACCACAAACTTCCATGGCTGGCTGTTGTGGGCACTTGGGGCCAAGGTTGCGATTTCGATAGCCGTACGCACATCTTTGGGATCTACCGGTTTATCAGTAAAATGCTTAGTCGCATGACGTTTTTTATTTAATTCAAGAAATTTCATAATCGATTTCCTTTTCTAATTCTACTGCATCCATTCTACCATATTTTGAAAGAGCTTGCAGAGATTTTTCATAGAAAGAAATTGGAACACGGATGAAGTCCTGGATTTAAACTTATCATTAAAATCAGATTTTTCCTCATCCAGTTCCAACTAATTTTCAGGGGTTTTAAGAAACTAGTCTACCTTATATTCTGACTTTATAGCCTCCAAAAATTTCTTCACATCCTCAACATACCCATGCTTTTCAATTAAACTAGCTAAGAGTTCTAGATTGTGCCCCCGATAGTTGTCATCTCGGCGTAGTTCTTCATACATTTCGATAAAAGGAAGCCCCTTGGACTTGGCCAATTCTAACTCCGCTTCATAGTCATAAGCAACTTTTCGGAATAGAATGTTTACCAATTCCCCATCTTCTACTTCTATCACGGCATACTGGGCACGGTGATTTTTTAACGCCTCCCAATCAAAATAGGGCATACCAATCGTACCTGGATTGATGATTTGTTGCCCTTGACTGCCGTAACGAAGCAACTGCTTGTGGACATGACCATAGACTGCCACGTCCGTTTCCTCGTCTAGGAGTTGGTCAAATTTATCTGTGTTATTCCCAACAGACAAGTCACCACCATAGTTCTTATTTGGCAAATTATGAGAAAGAGAAAAGCGCAGTCCATCAACTTCTTTCTTTTCTAGCAAAGGTAAGCTTCGTAGCCAGACAATCGTTGCAGGATCCATTCGCTCCATCAAATACTGTGTCATACGCAAGAGCTGAACTTCCTGTGGGTCTTCTAAGCCATATTGCCCATCTAAAGCCTCAAGGACACAATCATCCCAATTGCCTCGAACACTTGTCGTGATAGGAAGTTCCTTTAACAGAGCGACCAAGTCATTTGCACCTGGACCAGGGAGGAAAATGTCTCCCATGAGCCAATATTCACTGGCTCCTTGAGTTTTAGCATCTGCAATTACTGCTTCTAGCGCCGTCGCATTGCCATGAATATCTGATAAAATTGCGATTTTATGGTTCATGATAGTTTCCTTCCGTTTGGTAATCTACTCTCTCTTCCGCCACTTGAGCCAACTCCACTTCTTCCTGAGGGTTCAACTTTCTCTGAACAGCTTCTGCGACTGCCCTTGGCACACCAACTTCGACAATCTCATCCACACTGGCTTCCTTGATTTTAGTGAGAGACTTGAAATGCTTCATGAGATTCTGCTTGCGTTTAGGTCCCAGACCTTCAATCCCATCCAGTTGTGAAGAAAAGGAATTCTTTGAGCGCAGTTGGCGGTGGAAGGTGATAGCAAAGCGGTGGACCTCATCTTGGATGCGTTGGAGGAGGAAAAATTCCTGAGAGTTTCGTGACAACTCCACCACTTCCAGCGGATCTCCAAAGAGCAGTTCATGGGTTTGGTGCTTGTCATTCTTTTGCAGACCTGCAATTGGGATATCCAAACCCAGCTCTTCTTGAATAACCTGCTTAGCAATATTGACTTGCCCTTGTCCTCCATCAATGACAATCAAATCTGGCGGGGTTAAACCATCACGTTGAACTCGGCCATAACGTCTGCGAATAACCTCTCGCATACTAGCATAGTCATCTGGGCCAACAACCGTTTTTATCTTGTACTTTCGGTAGTCTTTTTTACTCGGTTTGCCATTGACAAAGACCACCATAGCTGAAACAGGACTGGTTCCCATGATATTAGAGTTATCAAAGGACTCGATACGGACTGGGGTCGGGATTTGGAGCAAGCGTCCCAGATTTTCAATAGCTCCTTGGGTCTTTTCAACAGATTTCTCTAGCAGATTGAACTTCTGCTCCAGACTAACACGGGCATTCTTTATAGCTAAATTGACCAATTGTTTTTTCTCTCCACGTTGGGGCTTGAAAATCTTGGTATCCACCAAAGCCTTAACGGCTTCTTCATCGATATCCTGCGGAATCAGCACCTCATTGGGAACCAGGTGAGATTTTTCTTGATAGAATTGTCCCACATAGGTCAAGAAGTCCTCATCCGGATCATTGTAGTAGGGGAAGAGATTGACATCCCGCTCAATGAGCTTGCCTTGACGAACAAAGAAAACCTGAACACACATCCAGCCCTTATCCACATAGTAACCAAAGACGTCCCGATTTTGCAAATCTTTCGCCATGACCCGTTGCTTGGTCCGAAGCGTTCCAATGGCCTGAATCAGGTCACGGTATTCCGCCGCACGTTCAAACTCCATACTTTGAGCTGCGGATGCCATCTTCCCCTTGAGGTCATCAATGATTTTATCATCCTGCCCTTTTAGGAAATCAGAAACCTCCTGAGCCATGGACTTAAAATAGGACTCATCTTTTTTACAGATGGTATGGGCCATACACTGGCCAATATGGTAGTAAAAACAAACCTTTGAAGGCGGGTTGGTACATTTCCGAAAAGAAAAAATCCGGTCCAGTAGTCGCTTGATTTCATTGGCTGCCCCCACATCAGGATAAGGTCCAAAATAAAGACCTCCATCCTTTTTGACCTGACGGGTGATAATCAATCGAGGATAACGCTCATTGGTGATTTTGATGAAGGGATAAGACTTGTCATCCTTGAGCATGATATTGTACTTGGGCTTATTTTCCTTAATCAGGTTGATTTCTAGGAGAAGTGCCTCAATATTGGACTCAGTGACGATAAATTCAAAATCCACAATCTCAGACACCAAGGCCTCTGTCTTGGTATCATAGCTTCCACGGAAATAGGAGCGCACACGGTTGCGCAGATTTTTAGCCTTTCCTACATAGATAATGGTGCCATTTTTATCCTTGTGAATGTAACAACCAGGGCTGGTCGGCAAGAGCTCTAGTTTTGATTTGATCAAGTTATTCATAGTTCCATTATAGCAAAAAGGCCGTAACAGGACGAACAAAAAGCCCCACCAATCACTTGTTGGAGAAGCTTTGATTTCTTTTAAGATTGCACCGACTTCATCTAGTCGCTACTGGTATAGAGCTCTTGAACAGCCTTCACATCCTGAGGCTGAATTCCATAGTAAGAACCTGCTGGCTGCATGACAGAAGTTTCGTTGGTATGATCCAAACCGATGGCATGCCCCAGCTCGTGCTCCGCCGTGTGCACGATCCGTTCATAAGAATAACCATAGTTTGGATTGGATAAATAATAGTGATTCAGGCGAACCGTTACAGATATAAATTGTTTGGTTAACAAATTGGTTTGACTCTCGGCTTGACCAGCTACAGCGGTCGATCCATCATTCATCTCACTTGCCACAATATCTGCCTGGCTAGGATCCGCAACCACCTCAAAGGTAAAGGCTCCCGTTTGATTCCAGTTTTTTATAGCTTCTGCATAGGCACCTTGGAAGGTCTCATCCATTTGAGGCTCAATATAGATGCGAGCTGAAGCCTGAGCCCACTTGCCTTCTGCATGTTGGTGACTGTCTGTCTGAGACAAGACTTCCAGCGTTCCCGTCTCCTTCCACTGATTCCAGCCACCTTGACCAATCTTACTCATTTTTTCAACCTGATTGACCGCAGAATGAAAATCACCTGTCAGATACCAAACCACTCCAAAGGCAATGAGCAGTAGAATGACCACAGTCCAAACCAGACGCCAGAAGAAACGCCAAATTCCCAAAAGAAATCGGAACAATAATCGAATAATCCAGAACATGACGCTCCACCTTTCATAAAAATAAGAACCTATCTTGAAATCATATTCTCCTTGATCAAGATAGATTCTCTATTTTACTGAAGAAAGCTGAAAGAAACCTAAAACTAAGATAAACGTTCTTCCAAGACAAAGTCAATTGGTAAGGCAGCCAAAAAACGCTCCAATTGTTTTTCCCAGTAGTACCACTCGTGCTTACCTGGACTGTGACTATAGGTCACCTCAAAACCAAGCTTTTTGAGATTTTTCACTGCGAGATTATTGGCAGAGTAGAGATAGTCTTGCTCTCCACACCAAGCCCATAGTTTAGTCTTTTTATCGGATTTTGTAGCCATGCTTTCAAGCGAATGAGGACTAGCTGTCCAGTCTTTAATCTCTCCAAAAACTCCTCGCCAGTAGGCAAGTGACCCCAGATCCTGACTTTCAGGAGAAAATTCCTGAAAACTGAGCGCACCAGAAAAACTAGCCGCATGAGAAAAACGATTTGTCGATAGAGCGAGTTTGAAGGAACCATATCCTCCCATGGAGAGACCAGCTATAAAGGTCTTTTCTCGCTTGCTGGTCATATTGGGGAAGAAACGTTTCATGACTTGGGGTAGTTCTTCTGCTAGAGCAGTATAGTAGTTATAGCCATACTGAGTATCTGTGTACCAGCCATTGCTAGTATTGGGCATGATGACAATAAGATTGGTTCCACGCAACAAGCGCTCGACATTGGTACGTTTGAGCCAGCTATTTTGATTTCCTGACATTCCATGCAAAAGATAAAGAACAGGAATATCTGTGCAATCTGGTTCAGTCACCCGACTAGCATCTGGATAGAGTACCGTAACGCCCCACTCCATACCCAAAATTTCTGAGTAATACTCAATATTCATAACTGCCATGGTTGTCTCCTTTTACTATTCTATAAGAAAAAGCCGAATTTCGACTTTTTCTGTAGGTATTCTGCTTATTATTTTGCTTCCATCACGACTGGCAAGATTGCTGGACGACGCTTGGTTTGATCAAAGAGGTACTTGGTCAGATTGTCACGAACCTTGCCTTTGAGATCTGCCCAATCAAAGTCATCACCTTGAAGATACTCTTCTACCGTTTGGTTAATCAATTCTGAACTTTCACGGAGAATGTCACGGCTCTTCTTGAGATAAACAAATCCACGCGTATGAACACGGGCCTTGGCCACAATTTTTTTCTCACGACGGTTGACAGTGATTGCCACGATAAAGATCCCATCCTCTGACAAGACCTTACGGTCACGAAGGACGACATTTCCAACATCCCCGATGGCATTTCCGTCAATCAAGACATCCCCTGCAGAAACTGCTCCAGCTGGAACAAAGTCTCCATGTTCATAAGACATGGTCGTTCCCTTTTTAGGGATGAAAATGCGTTCTGGCAACATTCCAACTGCCATGGCAGCCTTGGCATGCGCATCTAACTCACGGTACTCCCCTTGGATAGGGAAGAGGTAGTTTGGTTGCAGAAGATTGATCATCAACTGCAAATCACGCGCATTCCCGTGTCCGGATACTCGCAAGCTTTGGGTGATGAGTTTCACCACACCACCAGCTTGGTAGATCATGTTTTCCACACGCGCCATGACGGCTTCTTTGGCGATAGATGGAGTCGTTACGATATAAACCAAGTCCCCATCTTTGATTTCCACATAGCGGTGGCGTCCAATGGACATCTTACGAAGTCCATTAATAGGCTCACCCATACGGCCCGTCTCAAGGATAATCAACTCATGGTCTTCAAAACGAGACATTTCTTTGGGTTTAATCAAGAGACTTTCATTGGCTAGAGATAATTTTTTGAGACGAATCGCAGTGCGGACGATATTTTCAATATCAAATCCAGTCAAAACAACTCTGCGACCTGTATCTGCTGCAGCATCAAAAACCTGCTGGATACGAGAAAGGTTGCTGGCAACTGCGGCAACGATGATACGACCTTCCCAGTCTGCAATGGTCTGGGTAATTTCCTCTCCAACTTCACTCTCGCTCGCCACCTGGATATTGCTGTCTGCATTGGCTGAATCACTGAGGAGCGCTAAAACACCATCACGACCGATTTCAGCCAAACGAGCAAAATCCGTCGCATAGGATTCGCTAGCTGTCTGGTCAAACTTGAAGTCACCTGTGTAAACAATGCTACCTTCAGCTGTTTTCAGGACTATTCCCAAACTTTCTGGGATAGAGTGAGTTGTACGGAAGAAGGAAACCACAGTCCCTCCAAAGTCGATCTCTGTATCTTCATCAATCACATGGAAGTCATTGAATTTCTTAACCGTATCATTTCCTTTGACAAAGAGTTTGGCCAACTCAATGGTCAACTCAGAACCAAACACAGGCACCTTAGCCTCTGCCAAAAGATAAGGCAGGGCACCAATGGCATCCGCATGTCCGTGAGTCAAGAAGACCCCAGCGATACGATCGCTATTTTCAAAAAGGTAGTCCATATTTGGAATGACGACATCAACACCTAGTTGTTCATTTTCAGGGTATTTAAGCCCCGCATCCAAAACAAAAATAGAACCATCGATTTCAGCGATGTACATATTTTTACCATTTTCTCGTACACCACCTAGTGTTGTTAAACTAATATTACTCATTTTCCCTCCGAAACTTCATTTATCTTGATTATAGGGCGAATTTACCCTCTTATTCTAAAAGTTCTAAAACTTCCAGCCGAATCTTTTCCTAACATTATACCATTTTTTTGATTATTTTCAAAACGAAGATCGGTTTTTAACTAGAGATTAGTCACTACTGTGAATCGAATTCTTTTACTTTGACTTCTCTTTTGGAGGCTTCATCTAAGATAATAGAACGATTGTACCATCAAAATTATGGACTTTCTGAATCAATTTGATTTCAGATACCTTTCTCGAACTCTAAATTTTTCTTTTAGTTCAAAAAACTTGCTTTTACCTCTTGACTTGAGAACTATTTCCTACAAAGACATGGTTTATCTACATCCAAAAGCGAAAATTTCCTGTTCGCTACAGAATCTAAAAAATTTTCAGCAATTAGCCACTAAGATAGAGGATAACGTTAGGAAATTTCTTCAAAAAGAAAAAAGACTTAGAAATTCTAAATCTTTTTATCATCTTTAGTTTGGATAGATATAAGTGACGTTACCTAAAAATTCATGAGGATTAAAGAAGCCACGGTAATTTGCAATCTGCTTTTGACGTCTGTAGTTTGCTTCCAATACCTGGATGGAGTTTTCACTTTGAACATCTGTTACATAAGCAACGTGTCCATATTCACCACCATCCCAAACGGCGATTGCTCCTACTACTGGAACACTTCCTGTCTTATAGCCTTGAGCACTCGCGTAGATTGCCCACGTGTTGGCATTTCCCCACCAGTTGCTAGCCCAAGGCGCCAATTCTTTCACACCCCATGTACACTGACCAACAGGGTATGAGTTTCCATAGTTTGTCGGAGTCTTTTCGACAACATCCTCTGTATCTGATACCACGTTCGCAGTGCTAGCTGGAGCACTGTAGGTTGAGCTAGCCTGAGCGGAACCACTCACTTCCAATACATCGCCTGGGTGGATAGTGTCAAAGATGGTTTTTCCATTCAAAGCTGCCAACTCATGCGGATCCATGCCGTTTGCAGTTGCGATGGCATAAAATGAATCACCGTCTTGGACAACGTAAGAGTTCGCGTGCACAGTTTGAGCACCAACTGTAGCTAAAATAGCCGTAGAAGTCAAACCAAGAGTCAGTTTCGTAACTGTTTTTTTCATAACTGGATTCCCCTTATATTTTCTTGATAAGAAAATCATACTTGATTTACATGTCAGTTCGTTTAGAGTTATATTTTAGTCATGTTACAAAAATTTATACTTTTACTACATAAGGTTTAAAAGCAGACATCGTATAAAGTGATAGAAGAGAATAAAAATGAATCATTCCCCCAATCTTTTCATCAGTAAATCACTCAAAAGACCGTCTTCTCAACCACTCCCACATCAAGCATTTATCCGTCAAAAAGAGACCGAGATAGGTCATCTCAGTCCCTTTCCATCTATAACTCCATCAAAAAATCATACATTTCTTGCACGGTACCCAGCGCCATCATTTCTTGGTATTTGACGGTTCTTTAGCTATCTTTTTCTACTATCTCTGGAAAATAACTTTCAAAATATGCCTTGGTAAGGCTAAATAAATGTAATTTTTTACCCTCAATATTCACAAAATTCATTTTATCATTGATTCCTTCTAATTTTAAATCATAGACATATTTATTTTCTAAAATATCAATAAAAAATATTTTAATCTTTTCAATATCTTCAATTCTTGAGTCAAACTTCAATAGTAGATTATTTGAGGTTTTCTTATCAATCATAAATCTTTCTTCAGCCTTTAATTTATGATTACCTCCCGATCCATTTTTTTCTATATATTCTATTTTATCAATTAAGGCATGACCTAACCCAATATTTCTAATTTTTATAAGAATAGCAATCGATTCTTCATCTTGAGCATCTTCTTTGTTAATCTTTATATAATTATACTGACAGATATAATTCTTGCCTTGTTTCTTGCCTTGTTTCTTGCCTTGTTCTGAATCTATTTTTAAACAATTAGAGGTATGTTTATGTTTATCTTTACTTCCCATTTGTTCATAATTTAATCCAACATTCAATATTGGTCTAACTGAGTCACGTTTTTCTTCCCTATATTTTGTATTTTCATTCTTTAGAGTATATACAATCAAATAACTCCCAATAATTGACCCATAATAAGCTAACCAATCAAAGTCTATTGTTTTTCTCAAATTAATACCAAAATCTTCAGTTCCAAAGTGCGTTTTTAAAACAATTTTTACAACAGCATACAATATAGGTAAAAAAGACACAAAAAAGAATATTACTATTACTTTATCTTTAACAATCCAGCTTGAAATTTTCTTTAAAGACTTCATGATTATCCTTTCAAAAAATCATACATTTCTTGCACGGTACCCAGCGCCATCATTTCTTGGTCTTTGACGGTTTGTTTGAGATTT
Source organism: Streptococcus oralis (assembly GCF_003942875.1). Lineage (GTDB taxonomy): Bacteria > Bacillota > Bacilli > Lactobacillales > Streptococcaceae > Streptococcus > Streptococcus oralis_BX. Next base: position 321,244 of record NZ_RMVK01000001.1, read on the forward strand.
TGGTAAATCTGACTTTCAGCAATTTCCCTTTTCGGCGCTTCTTTATTGACTGTCATGACACCATCTTTGATCGTCACAAAACCTAGCTCTTCAAATACTTGGATCATCTTGACAAGTAAGATTTGTTGGATATTGAGATAAGTCGCCAAATCCTTAAGCTTGTAGCGAATATCAAACTCTGGGAACTGGTAAATAGTCTTGTACAATTTTGCAAACTGCTCTCTGGTCCCATAACCTGTTAGATAGTAGGCCTTGTCAATGTCATTTTTGAAATAGACAGCAGAGAAATGTTGTTTCTGAAAAATGGCCTTCAGCAGAGTAATATCCTCGGGAATGGTTTTCACAACAACCGCTTCACTAGTCGCTAAATCTGGCACCTCTCCAGAGAAATCCAAGACTGGAATTCCCTCTGGCAAGACTGCATTCTTCCCACGAATGTTAAAGAGTTGAACACCTTCCACACGTGCATCCACCATCATCAACTGGAGGGCAGTTTGGCCATTCCATTGGTTGACAGACAGGGTGACTGCCAATTCTAAATTCTTGGTTTGAGCAAACTCTGTCGCCCATCTACCTTGTCCGAAGGCCACCACCTCAAAACTCGCCTCACCCTTGGAAATTTTTAGTTTGAGGTGGGCATTGCCTGCTCCCATAGTACGGGCACTTTCGACATGAAAATCCTTGATATAAAAGACAGGTTTCTGATTATCCATCCCAAAGGGTGCCAAGCGTTCAAAGCTTTTAACCGTTTCTAAACTAAGAGTCTCCAAATCCAACTCTTCATCTAGATTTAACTTATTCTTGCCACCAGCATCTGCACCTTTTTCACGGACATAGTCTTCTAAAACCTGAGATAAATCTGAAAGTTTCTCAACTTCCAGCGTCATTCCAGCTGCACCAGCATGGCCGCCAAAGGCGATAAAGAGGTCTCGATGAGGATCCAGAGCTTCAAAAATATCGACTGCTTCCACACTACGAGCGCTACCCTTGGCACGACCATCTTCTATATTAAGAACGATAACTGTTTGCCCTAGCTCTTCCAACAAACGACCAGCAACGATACCCAGAACGCCAGGATTCCAGCCTTCCTTGGCCAAAACCTGGACCTTCTTCTCAGGATCCACCATGGTCTTAGCTTCTTCATAAATTGACTGAACGATTTCCTTGCGCTCTTCGTTTTTCTGATGAATCATGAGGGCAATCTCATGTGCTTCCTCGTCGTCAAATCCAGTCAACAAATCAATGGCCGGATTAGGATCATCCAATCGCCCCAAGGCATTTAAACGAGGGGCAATCTGAAAGCCAACCGTTTCTTCTGTCACTTCATTCGCAGCAATCCCAGCCATGTCTAGCATTTCTTGCAAACCGATACGCTGAGTATGCCCCAGCATTTCCAGACCATATTGAACCATGATACGGTTTTCATCTGTCAAGCTCACCATATCTGCAATGGTTCCGATAGCTACCAAATCGAGTAGCTCCACTTGTACTTCTTCTAAAAGAGCGCAAGCCAGCTTGAAAGCCACTCCGCATCCGGCCAAATATTTGAAGGGATAGTCCGCATCCGGATGCTCAGGATGGACAATCGCATAGGCTTCAGGAAGGCTTTCCGGCATGGAATGGTGATCGGTCACAATGACATCCACACCCATAGTCTGAGCTAGTTCAATGGCTTCATGACCTGCAACCCCATTGTCCACTGTCACAATCAAGGAAATTCCCTCTTGCTCGATAAAGTATTTATAAACACTGGCATTGGGACCATAGCCATCGGTAAAACGATTGGGTAGGTAAACACGGCACTCCGCGCCAAGCTGTTCCAAACTTTCCTTCACAATCGAAGCCGAAGTCATGCCATCCGCATCGTAGTCTCCATAAATGAGAATATTTTCCCCTTCTTCAATGGCCTGACGAATCCGTTCCACTGCCTTGTCCATATCATGGAGCAGATAGGGGTCATGCAAGTCCTCCAAAGAAGGTTCTAAAAACTTCTTGAGACTTTCCTCATCCTGAATCCCTCTTTCAAATAATAACCGAGCCACCTCAGGACCCAGTCCAGCCTTCTTGGCTATCTTTGTAAAATCCGCATCTTCAACCTGCGGGGCAAACTGCCATTCATAAGTAGGTGTTATCAAAAAGACATCCACTCTTTCTAAGAATTCTATCGTTTCATTATAACATGATTTAGGCTTTTTCTCTATTCAGATTGCTTTTTTATAACATTTTAGTGAATTTTTTTCAGATATGATTTGACAAGAACATTCTTTTGGTGTAGAATCATGTTATAAAATCTAACACAAAGGAGGTCTCTCATGACTTTAGTAGAATTTAAAAACGTCGAAAAATATTATGGAGACTATCACGCACTCCGCGACATCAATCTCCGTTTTGAAAAAGGACAAGTTGTTGTCCTGCTTGGACCTTCTGGCTCTGGGAAGTCCACTCTTATCCGTACAATCAATGGTTTAGAGGCTGTTGACAAAGGAAGTCTCCTGGTCAATGGACACCAAGTAGCAGGTGCTAGTCAGAAAGATTTAGTTCCTCTTCGTAAGGAAGTCGGCATGGTTTTTCAACATTTTAACCTTTATCCACACAAAACAGTGTTAGAAAACGTGACACTTGCGCCCGTTAAAGTTCTAGGAATTGATAAAAAAGAAGCTGAAAAAACAGCCCAAAAATATCTGGAATTTGTAAATATGTGGGACAAGAAAGATTCCTATCCAGCTATGCTATCTGGTGGTCAAAAACAGCGGATCGCCATTGCTCGTGGTCTTGCCATGCATCCGGAGCTCCTCCTCTTTGATGAGCCAACATCTGCTCTTGACCCTGAAACCATCGGAGATGTTCTAGCAGTTATGCAGAAACTGGCACATGATGGGATGAATATGATCATCGTTACCCACGAAATGGGCTTTGCCCGTGAAGTTGCGGACCGCATTATCTTTATGGCCGACGGAGAGGTTCTAGTAGACACGACAGATGTCGATGACTTTTTTGACAATCCAAGCGAACCTCGTGCCCAACAATTCCTCAGCAAAATTATCAACCACGAAAGTGACAAAGTTAAATAAGGAGGCGCCTATGAAAAAGAAACTCTTTTTAGCAGCATTATTGATTAGCCTTTTCGGCCTTGCTGCTGCCAAACCAGCTCAAGCCGATACCAGCGTCGCAGACATTCAAAAAAGAGGTGAACTGGTTGTTGGTGTCAAACAAGACGTTCCCAATTTTGGCTACAAGGACCCCAAGACAGGGACTTATTCTGGTATCGAAACGGACTTGGCCAAGATGATTGCAGACGAACTCAAGGTCAAGGTTCGCTACGTTCCTGTTACCGCTCAAACCCGTGGTCCCCTTCTTGACAATGAACAGGTCGACATGGATATCGCAACCTTCACCATCACAGACGAACGTAAAAAACTATACAACTTCACCAGTCCCTACTATACGGACGCTTCTGGTTTTTTGGTCAATAAATCCGCCAACATCAAAAGTATTGAGGACCTAAACGGTAAAACCATTGGGGTTGCTCAAGGTTCCATCACCCAACGCCTGATTACTGAATTGGGTAAAAAGAAAGGTCTAACCTTTAAATTCGTTGAGCTTGGTTCTTACCCAGAATTGATTACTTCCCTTCACGCTCACCGTATTGATGCCTTTTCTGTGGACCGCTCTATCCTGTCTGGCTACATCAGCAAACGGACAGAACTACTAAATGATAGTTTCAAACCATCTGACTACGGTATCGTCACCAAGAAATCAAATACCGAGCTAAACAACTATCTTGATAGCTTGGTCACTAAATGGAGCAAGGATGGTAGTTTGCAGAAACTCTATGACCGATACAAGCTCAAACCATCTAGCCATACCGCAGATTAAGGAGGACATCCCATGACAGATTTATCATCTTGGACAGCCTATTTTCAGGATTTTGGACAATTTTTCAATGGTTTCCTCTTCACTCTTGCCCTAGCGATTGGTTCCTTTATCCTCGCCATGGTTTTGGGCATCTTCTTTGGAGCCATGTCAACCAGCAAACGCCCATTCTTGCGTGCTTTAGCTCGCATCTTTGTGGAATTTTATCAAAATACTCCCCTCTTGGTGCAGTTTGTCATCGTCTTTTATGGTTTGCCTCTTATCAGTGACCATACCATCATGATTCCCATTTATTGGACAGCTGTACTTTGTGTGGGGCTCTATCACGGTGCCTATATTGCGGAGGTTATTCGTTCAGGGATTCAGTCTATTCCTAGCGGTCAGATGGAGGCCGCCTTGTCGCAAGGTTTTACCTATATCAGTGCCATGCGCTTGATTATCTTGCCTCAAGCCTTCCGTATCATTCTCCCTCCATTGACCAACCAAATTGTTAACCTTATCAAGAACACCTCTACCGTAGCTATCATCTCTGGAGTAGACTTGATGTTTGTGACCAAGTCTTGGTCGGCTCTCAACGGAAACTATATCCCAGCCTTTTTAGGCGCCGCTCTTCTCTACTTTGCTCTATGCTTCCCTGTTGCCCAGTTTGGTCGCAAGATGGAGCAAGCCAACAAAAAAGCCTATTCACTTTAGGAGGTTACTATGGAATCTATTTTAGAAGTTTTGACCCCAGATAACCTAGTCTTTATCTTTAAAGGATTTGGCTTAACCCTCTATATTTCTCTGATTGCCATTGTCCTCTCTACCCTGATCGGGACGGTACTTGCGGTTATGAGAAATGGAAAAAATCCTGTTTTACGGATCATCTCCAGCATTTATATCGAGTTTGTACGTAACGTTCCCAACCTTCTCTGGATTTTCACCATCTTTTTGGTTTTCAAGATGAAGTCGACACCAGCTGGCATTACCGCCTTTACCCTCTTTACCTCAGCAGCCTTGGCTGAGATTATCCGAGGTGGCCTCAATGCCGTGGACAAGGGCCAGTACGAAGCAGGAATGTCGCAAGGATTCACTTCAGCCCAAATCCTCTACTACATCATTCTCCCACAAGCAATCCGTAAAATGCTGCCAGCCATCATTTCTCAGTTTGTAACTGTGATTAAGGATACCAGCCTTCTCTACTCTGTTATCGCTCTACAAGAACTCTTTGGCGCCAGCCAAATTCTCATGGGACGCTATTTCGAACCAGAGCAGGTCTTCAGTCTTTATATCCTGATTGCCTTGATTTACTTTATCTTTAACTTTGCCATTTCTAGCCTGTCTCATATGCTAGCAAAACGTTGGCAACAAGCCGCAGAATAAAAAAGAAATGTGAACTCAAAACAAGGGTTCACATTTTTTGCTATAAATGAAAAAGAGCAACCCAATGCTATGCAAACGTTTTACTTTTTGGTAAAATGACTTTAAAACAAAAAGCAAGGAGAAAAATCATGATCCAAGAACTTTGCAAAGAATTCTCCCAACTGGAACAAGTAGAAGCTATCGCTCTTGGTGGTTCACGTGCAGGACAAGCCTACGATCAAAACTCTGATTATGACGTTTATGTCTATCTCAACTCTCCTATTTATGAGGCGAATCGCCTAAAAATTTTGAGTAAATACTGCTCCTATATGGAAATTGGAAACCAGTTTTGGGAATTAGAGGACGACTGTGTACTAAACAACGGTATCCAAATCGAGCTGATTTATCGTTCGCTGGAGTCGTTTGAACAGGAATTGAACTCAACCGTTTTTCAGCATCAAGCCCAAAACTCTTATACAACCTGTATGTGGCACAATCTACTCCACAGCAAGATTCTATATGACCCGAATGGACACTATGCTTCTCTCCAAAAGACTTACCAGATTCCCTATCCACAGGAACTCAAAAAGCATATCATTGAAAGGCAGCTCCTTTTGCTAGAACAAGCCATGCCTGCCTTCTCTCACCAAATAGAAAAAGCTATCAAACGCCAAGATCTTCTCAGTATGAATCATCGTACGAGTGAGTTTTTTGCTTCCTACTTTGACTTGTTATTTGCGCTCAATGAGCAAACCCATCCTGGTGAAAAACGAATGTTGGAGTACGCAAAGACCAATTGTACTCTCCTCCCTAAGCAATTTGAAGAAACTATTCGCAAGTATTTCCAACTACTCTATCAACCACAACAAGGAGAACAAGCGATCGTAACCTTGCAAACTATCCTGAAGGAACTAAAAGCCATTTTGCCATAGACCAAAAAGAAAATGTGAACCTCTGTTGCTGTTCACATTTTTATTTGTCGTTGACTGTAAAATTCTAGTCTACTCATATTCAGTTGCCTATTTTTGACTCTCTCTGAAAATCTGCAACTAGGTTAGAAATTGTTCAATTGATTGACGAGCAATCATGAAGCCGTTCCAAAAACCGCACTCACAATCACTTACCCTGCTCTTTCATTACTAGTGACAATTTTTCCCTTAGGGTTACTACAAGATTTTTTAGAGATTCTAACAAGAATTACAATATGAATTTTACATATTACCATAGAACACCTCTATAGGAGAAAATCAGAGCTAAAATTAATAAAATATAGAATGTGATAAAAAGCCATCTCATCTTCACACATAGAGCAATGTATTCTCTGATAAAGGCCGATGGGATATAGTAGGCGGCTGTACGGCAACCAAGACCATCTCCCTTCATCCCAATACGGCGAGCATAGGTACTGGTACGAAAAACATGGTAATCATTGGTCACAAAGAGAAAACGTGGACTGGCCACCAGCTTCTCTCCCATTTCTTTTGAGAAGAGAAGATTCTCATAGGTCGTCGTTGAGTCTTCCTCTAGGAGAATCGCTTCTCTCGGAACATCCGTCTCTTCCAGCAAATAATTACAAATTGCCTGAGCCTCGGAAATCTTCTCATCCCCACCTTGACCACCACTTGAGATGATTTTAACATTGGGATTGAGAGACTGGTGATAAGCTTCTACTGCTTTGTCAATGCGACTCTTCAGTAAGGGAGTGACTTTTTCTCCATTCAACAAGCCTGCTCCGTGAATGATGATAAAATCATAATATTTTTTCTTAGGAATGAAAAGATACAGAATGGAATAAAGCAGAAATCCTGCAAAGGCAAAACCAAAAATCAAATACGAATAAATCAAAAAGAAAAAGATAATATTCACTAGATGATTGGTGTAGAACAAGCCCTTGGTATCGCTCACTCGAATCGCCATGATCACAAAAAAGAATAGAATCACGCAGCCTAATCCTAGAGACAAATAATTTGCCTTGGATTTTCCTTCTTTTTTCAATAACACAAATCCATTATAAATAAGGAAAAAACCACTTAGAAAAACTAAAAGAGGCAGCAGGAGAAAAATCCCTGCAAAGAAAACCATGTGCACTTCTTTCTGCCCAGCTTCGTAAAAAAGATTGGCAATGGACATATAAGAAAAGAGCAGAGACAAAAGCAAGAGAGCTGGATTCCAGAGACTGCGATTGTCCCTTAAAAACGAAACGAGAAAAAGTAGGACAAAAAATCCTGTGATAAAGTACATAGTCTCCTCCTTTGATGACTACATTGTACCATAATTATAGCAATAGAAAAAGAGAACCTTAGTCCTCTTACTTAAACAGTTTATTCTGAGCATCTGCTACAACCTGAGCCAGACTTGTCTGACGAAGTTGGTTCTCCATAGCTGCTTGAACATCGAACAACTTTTGGTCCAAGACCGCATGGATATTCGCACCAATTGGGCAATTAGGATTTGGATTGTCATGGAAACTAAAGAGCTTGCCGGATTTTCCTAAACACTCTACAGCTTGGTAGACATCCAACAAACTGATCTCTTGAAGGTCTTTTATTATCTCAGTTCCTCCCGTACCACGAGCAACTGAGATCAACCCTGCTTTTTTGAGTTGCGATAAAGTCTTACGGATAATGACTGGATTGACTCCGACACTGGCCGCAAGAAAATCGCTGGTTACTTTACTTTCTGTATCCTGCATTGCAATAATAATCATCATATGAGTCGCAATTGTAAATCGGCTTGAAATTTGCATCTTCTTCTCCTTTCATTGATATTTTATTCATCTTTTCCCGTATAAACATTATACCTTATTTGCTTATCCTGTCAAATATTAACGAATGATTACCTTCTCCATGCAAAAAGTCCTGTATCCCTCTTGACAACCAGAACGGTAGAGGGCATACAAAGACTTATTTTTTATGCAATTTTACGGACAATCCCTTTTGTTTTATGACTTGACCAAACCGAGCTGATAGACGCCCCAGCACCAACTAAGGTAAACACAGCTAACATAGCTAGATTATAAAAATAATTTTTTGGGAAATCACCGTTAAAGATTAATTCATTCACCGCTCGGAAAGCAAAGGCAAACTCAACCCCTAGTTTGGAAACGACTTCCATCGCCAAATCAATTTGATTCACTAGAAAGACAGTAATCACCATCCAAATAGAGGAAATTACAATCCCCTTTCGAGATATCTTTCTTCCAAGGAATTCATATCCTTTAATGGTACAAATCCCCAGAACAATCCCCGCTACCATAGCTACATAACCTAGACGAGCGATAAATAGAGCAACTGCTCCACCAATCAAGGCTCCAAGCAAGGCACCAACTGCTCCAAGAAGAACATTTTCCTTTTGATTTTGATAAGAATCCACCTCAATCTGAAGATTGCTCTTCAGCAATTGATAGCTTTCCTCGTTGATAAGGAAAATTGAATCACCTAATTGATAGAGACCAACAGGGCCTTCCTGACCACTGTAGGCACAGACTTGGACGAAATGATGGGTTTCAAGGAAGGCAACGAGGTCTGTTATGAGCGTCTGTAACTTTTCAATTGTTTTTGATTTGCGCATGGCACCTTTTACGACAAAAGAAACAAGGTACTGGTTGATGGACAAGGTCGACAAGTTTGGAAGAGATTCACTCTTAAATTCATCCCAAACCATTTCGTTTTCTTCTGAATCCGCAGGATTGCCATTCAAACTCACACTGACGCAAAGTCGAAACTGATTTTTCACGTCAGTTTCTTGCAGGAAAAGTAAATAGCCTGACTGCGTGCCATAAATACTACGCGAATCTTCGTCAAATTGCAAGCCCAACTCCGAGGCAATAGCGTGTAACTCTTCTGGTTTCATTATTTGTCTCCTCTTATTTTGAATATCAATTAGTATGAAATTCAAATTATTTATATTCCGTTATTCTAACATAAATTTGAGAAGCCGTCAATTCGTATCCAGTTCGACTTATCGGAAAACAACAGTTCCTAGACTCTCTGATTTCTGACTAGAAAACCTCTTAAAACCAATCTTTCTTGTCTCTTTCCATCCAAAGCTCAACATCCTGATCATAACCTTCTTGTTCACTAATCTGACCTAACAGTTCGTGATTATGAGTATGGTGAATCCCATTTACCAAACTTTCATAGTAGACCTGAAAATAGGGGAGCTTCAAATCTTTAGCCAACTGCAATTCAGCTTCTACATCATAATCCACTCGACGAAAATCAACATCAGACAAACCTTCCTCATCAAACTCTAAGATCATATACTGGGCCCGCAGGTCCTTACGCAACTTCGCATCTAGAAAGAAAGGTTGCCCAATGGAACCTGGATTAAGAATCAACTGTCCATCACTTCCGTAACGAAGCAACTGCTGATGAATATGGCCATATACTGCGATAGAGGTGTGTGGATTCGTCACCAATCTATCAAAATCTTCTTGTTTTCCCGTATGGATCAATTCTCTTCCCCAGTTTTTATCAGGGAGATGGTGAGTGATTCCCACCATCAAATCACCAAACTGACGATGAACTTGCATAGGTTGATTGTTGAGGTTTTCAATTTCTTCAGGGCTGACCTCCTCTAAGATGTACTGACTTTGACGCAGGAGATAACGATGGCTCGCTTTTGTAGGGTCTAACTTGCGATGCAGGCCTCGCCAGAGACTATTTTCCCAATTACCAAGAACTCTTACTGTAATAGGCAAGCTAGCTAAGAGGTCCAAGATCCTTCTACGTCCTGTTCCTGGCATCAGAATATCCCCTAAAAGCCAGTATTGGTCTACCTCTGCCGCTTTAGCATCAGCCAGAACAGCTTCCAAAGCTGTCGTATTTCCATGTATGTCTGAAAGAACTGCTATTTTGGTCATTCTTTCTCCTCATTCTCTCTTACTTCTTTTGTTAGTATTATAGCAGAAAACACTCGAAAAGATCACTATCACTAATCACTGGATTAAATTGTAAGAGCCTCCAAATCGTGCTATAATATAAGTAGAGATTTCCCCTTCATTTAGGATTATGTTGTATACAATATCTCTCAATTTTTGCAGATTGGAGGACTATTGCCATGCGGAATTATCTTAAGTATATCCCATACTACCTTGTCATTTTCTTTTTTTACTGGCCACTCTATGAACTCCTCTCTCTATGCATCTCTGACCCATATATACTGAAGGGACTGTACATTTACAACATCATCCTTTTTTCACCTCTAGTAACCTTTATCGTATCGCTACTTTATAGCTATCGATTTCATTTCTCACTTTGGTGGCTACTCGGTATTGGTCTGCTCCATTGCTTTACCATCATCACCTTTGGTGAGTTCATCCTTCTTTACTTCCTAGCCTATGAGCTCTTTGCCCTACTTGGCTTGGCTGCTGGCATGGGTATCAATCATCTCTTCCAAAAAGAGAAAAACAAAAAAATTATACAAAAACCTTGAAAATTCTCGCAATCATGCTATAATAATGCATAGAGACAAGTCACTTAGTCCCTTTCTACTAGAGAGTGCGTGGTTGCTGGAAACGCATAGAAAGCCTAAACTGATACTACTCTACTGACTTTTATGCAAACATAAAACGGTGGCTACGTTAAAGCCAATCTGAGGTGTCCCTCTTTTTTGAGGAACATAAATGAAGGTGGAACCACGTTGCGACGTCCTTTTAGGATGTCGTTTTTTGTTTTGTCAGAAGGAGGAAGAACGATGCTTTATATGATTGGCGGATCGCCTTGTAGTGGAAAGTCAACAATTGCCTCACTTCTTGCTAGACAGTATCAACTACTTCATATCAAACTGGATGATTTGGTAGAAGAGATGATGAGTCAAGCAAGTGCAGACTCACAGCCAATTTGCCTTCTTAGGAAGGATAGAAATCCAGAACAAATCTGGATGAGAAAGCCAGAAGAGATGGCAGATGAAGAATGGTGCTTTTATGAAGAGATTTTTCCATATGTAAAATCTTACTTGATAAAAAAACAAAACAGACCTCTCTTGGTGGAGGGAGCAGGACTTTTGCCTCACTTGGTAAAGGAGCTTGAATGTCAAGCATCATCCTATCTATGCTTGACTCCGACAGCTGATTTTCAAAAAAAGCATTATATACAGAGAGAATGGGTTCCTTATGTCTTAGAGGGTACAACCAACCCCGAGCAAGCTTTTGAAAACTGGATGCAACGAGACATTCTTTTTGCTCAAATGGTTCGTAAGGAAGCGGTGCTATTAGGCTATCCTAGTCTCGTAACAGATGGTAGTCAATCAGAGAATCAGACTGCGGAAGAAGTTGCTCGGCTCTTAAAATTGTCCAACAAAAATAGAATAAATATTTAAGGAGAAAACCATGATTAAGATTACTTTCCCAGATGGCGCTGTTCGTGAATTCGAATCTGGCGTTACTACTTTTGAAATTGCCCAATCTATCAGCAATTCCCTAGCTAAAAAAGCCTTGGCTGGTAAATTCAACGGCAAACTCATCGACACGACTCGCGCTATCACTGAAGATGGAAGCATCGAAATTGTGACACCTGATCACGAAGATGCCCTTCCAATCTTGCGCCACTCAGCTGCCCACTTGTTCGCCCAAGCAGCTCGTCGCCTCTTCCCAGACATTCACTTGGGAGTTGGTCCAGCTATCGAAGATGGCTTCTACTACGATACAGACAATACTGCTGGTCAAATCTCTAACGAAGACCTTCCTCGTATCGAAGAAGAAATGCAAAAGATCGTCAAAGAAAACTTCCCATCTATTCGTGAAGAAGTCACCAAAGACGAAGCACGTAAAATCTTCAAGAACGACCCTTACAAATTGGAATTGATCGAAGAACACTCAGAAGACGAAGGTGGGTTGACTATCTACCGTCAGGGTGAATATGTAGACCTCTGCCGTGGACCTCACGTTCCATCAACAGGCCGTATCCAAATCTTCCACCTTCTTCATGTAGCAGGTGCTTACTGGCGCGGAAATAGCGACAACGCGATGATGCAACGTATCTACGGTACAGCTTGGTTTGACAAGAAAGACTTGAAAAACTACCTTCAAATGCGTGAAGAAGCTAAAGAACGTGACCACCGTAAACTTGGTAAAGAGCTTGACCTCTTTATGATTTCACAAGAAGTTGGTCAAGGTCTACCATTCTGGTTGCCAAACGGTGCGACTATCCGTCGTGAATTGGAACGCTACATTGTCGACAAGGAGCTGGCTTCTGGCTATCAACACGTTTACACTCCACCACTTGCTTCTGTTGAGCTTTACAAGACTTCTGGTCACTGGGATCATTACCAAGAAGACATGTTCCCAACCATGGACATGGGTGATGGGGAAGAATTTGTCCTTCGTCCAATGAACTGTCCACACCACATCCAAGTCTTTAAACACCATGTTCATTCCTACCGTGAGTTGCCAATCCGTATCGCCGAAATCGGGATGATGCACCGTTACGAAAAATCTGGTGCCCTTACTGGTCTTCAACGTGTGCGTGAAATGTCTCTCAACGACGGTCACCTCTTTGTAACTCCAGAACAAATTCAAGAAGAATTCCAACGTGCCCTTCAGTTGATTATCGATGTTTATGAAGACTTCAACTTGACTGAATACCGCTTCCGTCTCTCTCTTCGCGACCCTCAAGATACTCACAAGTACTTTGACAACGATGAGATGTGGGAAAATGCCCAAACTATGCTTCGTGCAGCCCTTGATGAAATGGGTGTTGACTACTTTGAAGCTGAAGGTGAAGCAGCCTTCTATGGACCAAAATTGGATATCCAGGTTAAAACTGCCCTTGGAAAAGAAGAAACCCTTTCGACTATCCAGCTTGACTTCTTGCTCCCAGAACGCTTCGACCTCAAATATATCGGAGCTGACGGGGAAGAACACCGTCCAGTTATGATTCACCGTGGGGTTATTTCAACTATGGAACGCTTCACAGCTATCTTGATTGAGAACTACAAGGGTGCCTTCCCAACATGGCTTGCACCACACCAAGTAACTCTCATCCCTGTTTCTAACGAAAAACACGTGGACTACGCATGGGAAGTGGCTAAGAAACTCCGTGACCGTGGTGTCCGTGCAGATGTAGATGAGCGCAATGAAAAAATGCAGTTCAAGATCCGTGCTTCTCAAACCAGCAAGATTCCTTACCAATTGATCGTTGGTGACAAGGAAATGGAAGACGGAACAGTCAACGTTCGTCGCTACGGACAAAAAGAAACACAAACTGTCTTAGTAGATGAGTTTGTTCAAGCTATCCTTGCTGATATCGCCAACAAATCACGCGTTGAGAAATAAAACGTTTAACCTGGGATAAGAATTCCAGCTACCTAAAAAAGAGGTTGGGACAAACGATCCCGACCTCACTTTTTATTAGCAATTAAACTTTGACGCGGTAGCTGATTGAACTTTTTGTTCGTCTTTTAGACTCCAAAAAGCTCCTAATCATCCTCGCGGGGCTGGGACTACGAAATCGAGACTTTGTCTATCGATTTCTGTCCCACCGCCTTTTTATATTTTATTTAATCTGGGCTAGTAGTGATTGGTCAAACCACCACACAAAATTTGCTTTCATGAGTTGGATAAGGTCAATATCCTCATTCCTTGTCTTCTTCCTTTTCTTTTACGAGATCTTTTTGTGAATCCTTTTCAGAGAGTTTTTGATCGATATACTTGTTAATGGTTTCATAAAATTCCTTGGTCGTATCACTGTCTAATTTTGTCGAATTATGGACTTGATTGACTTTCAATTCAACAGATTGAATACCGTAAGAGGCTTGTTTTTGGTGGAGCGTTTCTAATTCTTCGTCTGAAATCGGATCTCCAACAACCGTCAAGACCAATTCATTGTTCCTTGACTTGTAGACTTGATTAATGACCGTGTGATTGGCGAACTCTTTTGCTATAAACTGTTTGATTCCTTCTTTTCGCGCTTGTTCTATCGACAGAGTGACTGCTGAATAACTGGCTGGAAGAACCAATAATACAATCAAGGATGTCAAGCCAATTTTCATTTTAATGTTTAGCTCTTTAAATGAACTTAAGGGAGATTTTCTCATCAAAATTCTTGTTCCAACAATGTTGGCTAGCATGATAAAGACACAGTTGATCAAAAAAAGATAGAGAGCCCCAAATAAAAATCGTACATTTCCATTAGCTAAACCATATCCTGCAGTACAGATAGGTGGCATCAGAGCTGTTGCAATGGCTACTCCTGGCACGATATTGTTTGCTTCTTTTTTCCTTGATCCAATTACACCTGCTATCCCACCAGCAATAGCAATGAGAACATCCCAAATGGTTGGAGAGGTTCGTGCAATCAGTTCGCTACTTGCATAAGATAAGGGAGAAATCCAGAAATACAAAGTCGAGACAAGCAAACTGACCAATACTTGAGTAAATAAAACCTCTAGAGATTGTTTGATTAAACGGGTATCAAAAATAGCTAAACCAAAACCCAGTCCAACAATCGGTGTCATAAGAGGGGAAATCAGCATGGCTCCAATAATGACCGCTGTTGAATTCATATTTAAACCTATAGAGGCAATAAAAATCGCACACATCAAAATTACTATATCTCTTAATCGAACATGAAGGTCATCATATAGTTTCTCGCGGAATTCACGTGTTGAATAGTTTCTGGACATTGGTTACTCCTTTTATTTCATATACTCTTGTTTCTGCTTGGATGATGGTAGAGAGACTTCTTTTCAATCTTACATATTTTTCTTCTCACCTGTTATGTTTTTGAAAATTATCCTTTAAGCATCCATCAGTCTATCCTTAACATTATATCAAAAATTTTACAGTCTTTCTCCAAAGAAATCTATCAATTGAACAGATAGAAAAAGGAAGAAATTTTTGTTTCCTTATACGAAAAAGAAAAAACGGTATCTCCTCTGAAAGAAGATGCCGTTTTAATCTTTAAACATGATTGGTGTGTTCGACAATCCATTGCTTCATTTTGATTTGCAACCAGAAGCCATAGATTCCAAACGTGATGATGGTTAGAAGAAACCACTTGATCCAGTTACCGAACAGTTGTGTTCCAATCCCGTCAAAGTATAGACGTTGACCATCTACTACCATGTGTTTGGTTTTCAATTTTGCATCATACAAACCGCCCAAGGTGTTGCGATCCCCAAGGTAAGCCCGAAAATTATGGCTACTAAGATAGAGTATCCAATATAATCTAGGATTCCGCCATCAAAATAACTTTCTTTCATTTTTCCTCTTTTATTTTTTGACTATATTCTAGTCGTTTCCTAGTGTAACATTTTTTACATCTGGACAATCTTACGGTAACTTCTAGACGTTATCATGAAAATAGAGATATAGACTAGAACAAAAATTCCACAGATGGATAAGGTTATCATCAACTATGCTCACTCAATCATCAGATTCCTATTGGAAAACTTGATGCGAACGGTTGTTCCTATCCCAACCTCAGACTCGATGCGAATCTGATGGCCGAGTTCTTCAGAAATTTTCTTAGATAGGTAGAGGCCCAGTCCAGATGATTGCTGGGTCAAACGGCCATTGTAGCCTGAAAAACCACGTTCAAAGACTCGGAGCACATCACTGTTTTTAATCCCAATCCCCGTATCCTTGATACAGAGCTCCTGACCTTCCATAGAAATCTCTAGCCCACCTTCCTTAGTGTACTTGAGGCTGTTTGAAAGGATTTGTTCAATGACGACCAACAACCATTTCTTATCGGTCACGATGATTTTGTCAAGGTCATGGAGATTGACTGTCAGCCCCTTTTGGATAAAGAAAAGTGCGTACTTACGAACCATCTCCTTGATCAAGTCCTCCACTTGAACCTGTTCAAATACCAAGTCATCGTGAAAACTTTCTAAACGCAGGTACTGCAAAACCAGGTTGGTATAGGAGTCAATCTTAAAGATTTCCTGTTCCAGTTGTTGCTTGACCTCACGATCAGAGACTTCTGCCACTAAAAGTCGACTAGCCGCTATGGGGGTCTTGATTTGATGAACCCACAAGGTGTAGTAATCAAGCAAATCCGTCAGCTTGCTCTGCGCTTCCGACTTCTTTTGGTACAATTCAGACTCCCGCTCTTCGAGTTTCTCTGCCAACGCACATTCCAGAGGAGACTTGGGATTTCTCTCAGCATAGAGAACTTCCTGTCGGTAAACCTGAGCTTCTGCAAATATATCCCAAGCCAAAAATAAGAAGGTCAAAAAACTACTGAGCAGAAAGAAATAAAGAAAATAAGTTCCTAGACTAGCAAATAAAAACTGAAAGAGAAGGACGAGAAAGCCTAATGAAAAAATATAGGCAAAAACGCGACTGCGAGAACGCAGATAGGCTAGAAAAAATGATTTCCAATCAAGCATGTTTCAGTCCGTATCCTATCCCTTTCTTAGTTTCGATAAAGCCTACTAAACCTTGCTCCTCCAACTTTTTGCGCAAGCGAGCAACGTTGACAGACAAGGTATTGTCATCAATGAAAAAGTCGCTGTTCCAGAGTTCCCGCATCAGGTCATCTCGCGCCACGATATTGCCCGCATGTTCAAACAAAACACGCAAAATTTGAAATTCATTCTTGGTTAAGCTCAGGACTTCCCCCTGATAGTGCAGGTCCATAGACTTGGTATTAAGAATCACACCCGCATACTCCAGCAGACTTTCATCCCGCCCAAACTCATAGGAACGGCGCAACAAGCCCTGAACCTTGGCAAGGAGGACCTGCTGGTCAAAAGGCTTGGTCACAAAGTCATCTGCTCCCATATTGATCGCCATGACAATATCCATAGCCTGATCTCTCGAAGACAGAAACATGATAGGCACCTTGGAAATCTTACGAATTTCCTGGCACCAATGGTAACCATTAAAGAGTGGCAGGCCAATATCCATGAGGACCAAATGGGGCTCAGACTGGACAAATAAGCTCAACACTTCCATAAAATCCTCTACCAAAACGACCTCAAAGCCCCACTCAGAGAGCAATTTCCCAACTTGTTGCCGAATAACTTGGTCATCTTCTACTAGTAAAATCTTGTGCATGCACTCCTCCTTTGCTATTTCTCAAAGTATCAAAACCCTTCATATCAGATTTACGGATCAGTATCTCATACTATTTAGCAGCCTATTTCCCAAATCCAGATTCGGAAACGAAAGCTAAATAGAGAATAATCCCATTGATATCATACCTTATTTTTAACTATAGTTCCAGCCTTATCCTATATTTTCCTTTTCTGCTTATTTAGTCCGTGTTTCTTTTACTTAAGGAATAGATTTTAAATGAACAATCTCATTAAAATAAATGCCTTGTAAATTTATGTAACTCTTCTGTTCATAAATGTAATTGCTTTAAACTAACTTATTTATCCTTCTTATTGACAAGCCAGCTAGGATTTGCTAGAATATGAATGAACCAAACTTAATATTCATTCATGTCTGAAGGAGGTAAGGTCAGATTGGACAAAAAACAAGCTCTAAAAACAGCGGCTTATGACGTTTTTTCGAAAAAGGGTTACAAGGCAACAGGAATTTCAGAAATTGCTAGGCAAGCTGGTGTTGCAGTTGGTTCTTTTTATAACTATTACGAGAGTAAAGAAGCCATTTTTCTAGACATTTATATAGATGAAAACAACCGTGTTCGCCAAGCTATGATCGAAGAACTGGATTGGGAAATTGACATGATCGACCTCATTGGTCAACTATTTGCTCAGTCCAGAACTCTCGTTTCTTCCAATAAAATCCTTGCAGAATGGTACAATCCTGCCATCGCAGATGAGTTGCACAGCTACTATTCCTCGGAAGAAGGCAAAGTCGCAAATCCTTTTCATCAGTTTCTAGTTAAAACTTTTACAAATCGTATGCAGGCTGAGGGGTATTCTCCAGAAAAGATTCAAGAGATTTTACAAGTTTACAACCTATTTTACTACATGGATATGCATATCACGGAAAAAGATTTTCCAGATATAAGCAAAACTGTCGAAATACTTGCAACCAACTTCATAAAAGGAGTTCTAAAATAAAGAAAATGGTTTTCTTTATTTTTTGAAAAGGTATGAATGAATTTTTTTATAGTTCATTCATAAAATTAAGAACAGGAGTCATAAAAAATGAAAAGAGGTAAAAAAATGTTTATTATCATTCTATCAACACTTGGAGCGCTATGTATTATAACTTGGGGTGCCATCGCCTACCTTGGACGAAGTCAGATATTATCGATAAAATCCATCGAAAATCCCAGCGGAGATCTGTATTTAATTCACATCACAAAACCAAGTTATCAAAACTGGAAAGCTGGGGCTTATGCCAAGTTTACACTCCCTGATACTTCTTCTACTACTAATAAAAACGAAGCTAAGGGAGAGCAAACCAGTCGATGGCTAACCATTGCCTCCACACCTGATGAAGATGAAATTCTCATTTTGACTCATAATAGTGGTAGCAACTTTAAGAACACCTTGACACATTTACCGGCTGGCAGTGAGATTGAGATGAGTTGGCTGGATTCCTCTTTGACTGTTAAAGATACGAATAAGCCACTAGTTTGCTTTGCATCTGATGTCGGCATTTCTGCTCTACGCCCCCTCATCAAAGAATGGGCTGGTAAATGTCCGATTATTCTCAACCATTTTGACAAAGGAGTTACTATTTTCGATAATGAGATGAAAGAACTGGCTCAAAAAACATCGAATTTTACTTATAAAACTAGCGATGAACTTTCTCAAAGTCAAGAATTTTTAAAACGTGCTATTGATGAATACGGCAATCAAGCCAGCTATCTCATCACAGGTCAGCCTGATGATGTAAATGAGATGAAGAATTTTTTAAAGGAAAATGGGATTGATAGCAAAAACATACAAGTAAGCTCGTTTAGAGGTTTGAAATAGGAGCAATCTATCTTCTATGTATTTCAATCAAACCCTACTAGCTAATTCTAGGTAAATGTGATAGGATAAACATAGAGAAAGGAGCTTTTATGGCCAATATTTTTGACTACTTAAATGATGTAGCATACGATTCCTTTTATGACCTCCCCGTGAACGAGTTAGATGTTCTTGCCCTGACTGAATTAACCTATCTTCCTTTTGATGATGTAGTTACCCAAGAACCAAAGCGCCTCATAGATCTAGCATCTCAAATCCCTAGAGAAACGACGATGTTGACCAATAAAAACCGTCTCCAGTTATTGAATCAGCTCGCTCAACACAAACGCTTTAAAAATTGCAAGCTCTCAGACTTTATTAACGATATTGATCCTGAATTGCAAAAACAGTTTGCAGCCATGACTTATGGTATCAGTCTCGATACCTATTTGCTTGTTTTTCGCGGAACGGATGATAGTATCATTGGTTGGAAAGAAGATTTCCATATGACCTATATGAAGGAAATCCCTGCTCAAAAACACGCACTCCAGTATTTACAAAATTTTTTTGCTCAACATCCTAACCAAAAGGTTGTCATAGCTGGACACTCAAAAGGGGGCAATCTAGCCGTCTATGCTGCTAGTCAGCTCGATCCAGTCTTACAAAAAAACATTGTCGCTGTCTATACTTTTGATGCTCCTGGACTTCACAAGGAACTAACCGAAACAACTGGCTATCAAAACATGATGGAAAGAACGAAAGTATTTGTCCCACAAGGTTCTATCATCGGGATGATGCTGGAAATTCCGGATAAAAAAATCGTCGTTCGAAGCACTGCCTTGGGCGGTCTTGCCCAGCATGACACCTTTAGTTGGCAGGTTGAAGACAAACACTTTGTCCAACTAGACGAGACCAATAGTGACAGCCAACAAGTCGACACTACTTTCAAGGAATGGGTTGAAACGGTCCCTGATACTGAACTGCAGCTCTACTTTGACCTCTTTTTTGGAATCATTCTCGATGCAGGCATCTCTTCTATCAACGATCTTTCTTCCTTCAAGGTCATTGAACACATTCACCATCTCTTTGTCCAAGCTCAATCCCTCACTCCCGAAGAAAGAGAAACCATGGGACGCTTAACCCAACTCTTGATTGATACCCGTTACCAAGCTTGGAAAAATCGAGAATAGACAAAAACCAACTAATCTAACGATTAGTTGGTTTTTTGTTTCAGAAACTAATGGATACTACTTAGAATCTCGAGTATAGAATTAGTCTTCTTTTTTCTTTCGAGACACAAGTCCAAATCCGCTCATCAAACCAAGTACTCCTAGAGCTGCCAAAGCTGCATGATCTTCCGTACCAGTATTAGGTAATTCTTTGGTTGCTTTAGTAGTTGGAGATTGCTCAGTCGGTTTTTGTTGAGGGGCAGTAACAACTTTTTCGTAGACATGTTCTGTGTCACCGTTTGGAAGTTTCTTAGTCTCTACGAAGCGGTAACCTGGAATATCTTTCTTCGGTTGTTCGCCGTCTTCGGTTGGATAACCTGGAATGTCATTGCCTTCCTTATCCTTGTGACTAGTCTTAACCTTCTCATAAACGTGTTCTGTGTCACCGTTTGGAAGTTTCTTAGTCTCTACGAAGCGGTAACCTGGGATATCTTTCTTAGGTTGTTGGCCGTCTTCGCTTGGATAACCTGGAATGTCATTGCCTTCCTTATCCTTGTGACTAGTCTTAACCTTCTCATAAACGTGTTCTGTGTCACCGTTTGGAAGTTTCTTAGTCTCTACGAAGCGGTAACCTGGAATTTCTTTCTTAGGTTGTTCGCCGTCTTCGGTTGGATAACCTGGAATTTCATTGCCTTCCTTATCCTTGTGACTGGTCTTAACCTTCTCATAAACGTGTTCTGTGTCACCGTTTGGAAGTTTCTTAGTCTCTACGAAGCGGTAACCTGGGATATCTTTCTTAGGTTGTTCACCGTCTTCGCTTGGATATCCTGGAATTTCATTGCCTTCCTTATCCTTGTGACTGGTCTTAACCTTCTCATAAACATGTTCTGTGTCGCCGTTTGGAAGTTTCTTAGTCTCTACGAAGCGGTAGCCTGGAATATCTTTCTTAGGTTGTTCGCCGTCTTCGGTTGGATAACCTGGAATGTCATTGCCTTCCTTATCCTTGTGACTAGTCTTAACCTTCTCATAAACGTGTTCTGTGTCGCCGTTTGGAAGTTTCTTAGTCTCTACGAAGCGGTAGCCTGGAATATCTTTCTTAGGTTGTTCACCGTCTTCGCTTGGATATCCTGGAATTTCATTGCCTTCCTTATCCTTGTGACTGGTCTTAACCTTCTCATAAACATGTTCTGTGTCGCCGTTTGGAAGTTTCTTAGTCTCTACGAAGCGGTAGCCTGGAATATCTTTCTTAGGTTGTTCACCGTCTTCGCTTGGATAACCTGGAATTTCATTGCCTTCCTTATCCTTGTGACTAGTCTTCACTTTTTCGTAGACATGTTCTGTGTCACCGTTTGGAAGTTTCTTAGTCTCTACGAAGCGGTAGCCTGGAATATCCTTCTTAGGTTGTTCACCGTCTTCGGTTGGATAACCTGGAATGTCATTCCCTTCCTTATCCTTGTGGCTGGTCTTAACCTTCTCATAAACGTGTTCTGTGTCACCGTTTGGAAGTTTCTTAGTCTCTACGAAGCGGTATCCTGGAATATCTTTCTTCGGTTGTTCACCGTCTTCGGTTGGATGTCCTGGAATTTCATTGCCTTCCTTATCCTTATGACTGGTCTTAACTTTTTCGTAGACATGTTCTGTGTCGCCATTTGGAAGTTTCTTAGTCTCTACGAAGCGGTATCCTGGGATATCTTTCTTAGGTTGCGAACCATCTTCACTTGGTGCTAGGATATTTCCTTTAGTATCAACAAATGAAGTATTCGGACGTACAGTAGGGATGTATTTAGCTGTAATTGGGGTTCCATTCTTATCAACACGTTTAACTGTTACTCCAGTTGCTCGACCTACAAATTCTGGCTCTGGTGTGAAAGTAACTTTTCCAGCTTCATCAATAGTATATGTACCCTCACCTGGTACCTTCTTCTCTGTTGTACCATCGTCAAAGGTCGGCTTAACTGTTTCATCAATTTCCACCGGAATTTCTTTACCATTGATTGTTACTTTTCCGCCTTCAAATGTTGGTGTTCCTGATTGAGGTTGTCCTTTCGGACCTTCTGATTCAGAATCTTTTGAAGTAGGTGTAACTGGGATAACAACTGGGGTATACTTAGCTGTAATTGGAGTTCCATTCTTATCAACACGCTTAACAGTCACACCTGTTGCTTGACCTGTAAATGTCTTCTCGGGAGTAAAGGTTACTTTTCCAGTTTCATCAATAGTATATGTACCTTCACCTGGAATTGTCTTCTCTGTTGTACCATCATCAAACGTTGGTTTGACTGTTTCATCAATTTCAACAGTTTTCTCAATACCATTAACTTTGACTTTTCCACCTTCAAATGTTGGTGTTCCTGATTGAGTTGCACCCTGAACATCTGTTGTAATAACATCCGAACTTGTTGGAGTTGCTGGTTTAACAACTGGAGTGTATTTAGCTTTTACAGGAGTTCCATTCTCATCTAAACGTTGAACTTCTACACCTGTTCCTTTTCCAGTAAATTGTGGTTCTGGCTTAAATTCTACCATACCATTATTTACAGTATAAGTTCCTTCGCCTGGAATGACAATTGGTTGATCTGTTGGTTTTCCTGTTTTTGGATCAATAAGTTCAAGACCCTTGGTTTCATCAATAGGAACAATTTTTTCCACTCCATTAACAGTAACCCTACCACCTAGGAATGTAGGCACTCCTTTTTGAGTTGCACCTTGAATGTCTTCTGTAACAGCATCAGTAGCTGTTGGAATTGCTGCCTTAACAACTGGAGTGTAGCTTGCTGTAACGGGGGTTCCATTCTTGTCTTCACGTAAAACTTCAACACCTGATGCTTGACCTGTAAAGGTTTTTTCAGGAACAAAGGTTACTGTTCCGTCCGGTGCTACAGTATAAGTACCTTCACCCGGAATAGTGATAGAATCCACAACATTTCCAGTTTTAGAATCAATCAATTTAGCTGGAACAGTGTCATTCATCTCAACAGTAACTTCTTTTCCATTGACAACTGCAGTTCCGCCTTGGAATTCTGGTTTTCCAGTTTGAGTTGCACCTTGAACATCTTCAGAAGTCGCAGGAACTCCAATAGGATTTACTGGGATAATTTGTGGCGTGTAAGTTGTCGTCACTTTAGTTCCATTTTCATCTTCTGCTCGCACAGTTGCTGGAGTAACCTTACCAGAATACAATTTATCCGTTGGACTAAAGGTTACCTTTCCAGTTGTTGGATCAATAGAGAATGTACCAATTTCAGTAGTCCCATCTTCAGCATAAGCTGGAGTTGTCTGACCTGCAGGAACTTCATTTCCTTCTTTATCAAGAAGTTTTACTGAACCTTGTTTAATTGGTGCAATTGCATCACCTTGAACAAATGTAGGAGTGCCTGTTTGTGTTGCTCCTTGAATATTTTCAGAAGTTGCTGGAGTTGCTGTTGGTGTAACTGGCGTAATCAATGGTGTGTAAGTTGTTTCAACCGAAATACCATTTTTATCTTTAGCCTGTACACGCACAGGTTGAACTTCACCACTATAAGTCTTATCAGTTGGGGTAAAGACTGCAACGGCTTGTTCACCAACTGTTTTCAGAGTATATGTACCAATAACATTTCCACTAGGGTCTTTAGCTGGAACAGATGTTGCTGGAGTTCCGGTTTCATCTAAAAGAGTGAAAGTAGCTGGGTCAATATCTACAGTCACCTGTTTACCATCCAGTGTAGTCGTACCACCATTGAATGTTACTGTACTTTCTTGAGTTGCTCCTTGGACATCAACTGACTTAGCAGGTTCTGCTGTTGGAGTAACACCTACAATATGTGGAGTATAAGTTGTCTTAACTTTTGTACCATTCTCATCTTCAGCCTGAACTGTTGCAGGTTGGACTTTACCTTTGTAAGTCTTATCGGTTGGACTGAATGTTACAGTATTTGAAGTTGGGTCAATTGTATATTCCCCTACTTTGTTACCATTCTCATCCAAAGCATCTACTGAAGCTCCAGGTGCTACCGGAGTACCATTCTTATCAAGAAGAACAGCTGAGTTCGGCTTGATTGGAGCAACAGAGTGTCCTTCTTTGAATGCTACCGTTCCTGTTTGAGTAGCGCCTTGGATACCAGTTGATTCTGCAGGAGTTGCTGTTGGAGTAACTGGTGTAACAGTTGGAGTATATGTTGCTGTCGCTGTAGCGGTAATAGGTTTTCCATCTTTATATTGACCAAGAGTTGCTGTTAATGATACAGTCACTGGGGTTGCTGTACCTGTGAATGTTTTCAACGGAACAAATGTCACAACACCAGTTTCATTATTAATTGTGTATGTTCCTTGACCATCAATTGTTACTTGGTCAACTAACTTACCAGTGGTAGGATCTACCAACTTAGCAGGTGAAGTAGCACTTGGTGCCACAGGTGAGCCATCACCAACAGATGTAAAGGTTGGAGTACCTGTTTGAGTCGCTCCTTGAACATCTGTGGATGTTACATTATGACCTTCAATCGTGTCTGTTACTGTGATGTGGTAAGTTGTTGTAGCGGTTGATGAGCCAGCCCCATGATCCACACCAGATTCAGTTCCACCTATTGTAGCATCTGTTGTGTAATTGCCATTACTATCAATAACTTCAACTGTTACTGTATAGACTCCCACTTCACTCAGTGTATAACCACTAGCAAGATTATAGTTGTTTGCATCTTGTTTAGTGTCATAAACCTTCTGAACTCCTGAAGGAGATGTTACTGTAATACGAGTAATGTAAGTTGTTTTTCCGTACTTAGTATCTTCTGCATCAGAGATTGTCACTGCAGCTTTTGCTTCATTACGGAGATCTACCGCAGTTCCTTTAGTAGAAGTATAATCTTGTGAGCTTGCAATTGGTTTCGTATTGACAACAGTCGCAACATCTGAGTTAGTTGCGATTGTTCCTCTAATGATTCCACCAAAACCTGATTTAGTATGAACTTCCCATGAATCATCACCCAACTTTTTAGCAGTAACTTCCGTTCCA
This sequence comes from Streptococcus oralis, assembly GCF_003942875.1. GTDB lineage: Bacteria > Bacillota > Bacilli > Lactobacillales > Streptococcaceae > Streptococcus > Streptococcus oralis_BX. The sequence continues at coordinate 346,441 of NZ_RMVK01000001.1, forward strand.
TCTGATGATGTCCATGTGTTTGAATGTTTGTCAAAAGTAATAGTTACTGACATACCATCGCCAGCTTGGTTAGTATTTTGAGAAACATATTCCGTCATTGGACGATCAGGAGTAGTTACACTGGTTACATTTCCATCTTTATCAAGTTGACGAGTATATTCGTAAATGAAGAATTTCATACCGCCATCTAGTTTCGCTTCAGTGTATACTTGGCGTTTCGTCCAAGTTGTAGTCCCATCTCCATTTGCTGTTTTCACTTCGGCATAGTCAGCAGGAAGCTCCCAGTGACCAGATGTACTATTTAAAACTGCAGTGTGTTTTTGCCCATCAGTTCCATTCAATTCAACTCGCTCACGTAAGAAAGTTCCCTTAACATTTTCAGCTGATGCTTCTACTTTGATATTATCAACACCAACTTTTGCAGTTGCCTCTGACGTGACTGGAATATTAAAGACGGTATTTGAATCTACAGCACCTAGTTCTTGATTTTCAGTAACCGCTGTATTGGTTGAACCACTATCTACAAGCCATTTACCATTAACGGCTTTCAAGTTTGTTACAGTTCCATCTGGCATTGTAACCTTAGCACTTGTAGCACCTTTCGAGATTTTAACAGGAACTGTTGTTGAATAGGTTTCAACGTTTTGAACTTCAACTTTAGGCTTAACAACTACAGTAATAGAACCGTGCGCCTCTTGACCTGACTGATTCCATGTCGTATTATTAGATAACTTATCATAATCTTTAGCAAATACTGAAACGGTATAGATACCTGCCTCTGTCACCTTACCTCCAATGACAGCATTACCCATGTTGGTTCCAGCAGCTTTTTGCTCTTCAGCAGTACTGTTTGTTACAGTATAGTTTGTGCCAGGAATCAACACTTTAGAATCATCTAATTCTGCTCCTATAGTGTTGTAGCCTGAGACACCTGTGACTGCTTTAGAAGAATTTTGACGAACTTTAACTACTTTACCTTCAGCAGTTGTATAGTCATAGTTTCCTGCTGAATTGCCAGGTATCGCACTAGCTCCCGAAGAATCATGAAAACGAAGATTGATATTCGCATCATCACCAACAGTTCTATCATAACGAGCTGAATCTGACTGAATTGTAGGAGGTGTGCTATCTTGCCAACCTACCCAACCAGCACGTAGATTCTGAATTTGGAAGGTGACAGTCCGCCCATCTGTATTCGTTGCAGTAATATTGAATCGTAAGTCATACACTCCATTTTCAATACCAGCAACTACTTTACCTTGAATGGTATCTGTCGCCTCATCATAAGTAACACCTGGTACAAGGTTAGTTGGTGTTACAGAGGTAAGACTCCAACCAGCTTGCTTAGCTTTTTCTGTAACTGCAATACGATCTTTCAAACCTTTAATATAAACTCTGTCAACTCCTTGTTCATACCCATAGCCATAAATTTCTGTAGCTAGGTATTCATAACCACCGTTAGCAGAGTATATTGACGTCGCAGAGTTTGAAATTCTTGACCCATCCGCACGGAGTTTATTTCTCCAAAGTGGTGCTTCTTCAGCTAACTTTTTAGCAGCATCAGGGGTTAATGGATAATCTACACGTCCTTTGTTGTTATGACCAGTTTTTCCACCTTGTTCTGTATGCATCCCATTTCCAGCATTGGTATCATTACCAACCCGCTGATTAGAATAGACTTCTATCTCTAGCCCTGTAGCATCAGTACCCGTAATTAATTTAATTTCTTGTACTGGAATTGTATAGGTATCTTTACCAGTATGATTTGCAGCGTTTGTTTCCGATGCATGAGTTGTGTTAGAACCCTCTTCAGCATAGAAATCTTGAGCAGCCAAAGCGACTCCAAAGTTTCCATCTTTTCCGATTCCTGCTTTTTTTAGCTCATTATATACTGCAAGAATTGACTCGTTCAAACGTGACAATTGTTCATTGCCTTGTTTAGCTGTAACGCTATCCGTAGCTAACACTTTTTTAGCTTCCGCAATAACTTCTTTATTATTAGCTATCGCCGCCTCAATTGCCGCTTTGTTTTCAGCATCAAGCTTATTTTTCCGGACTGCTTCAGTTGCTAAAACATTGGTTACCTCAGCTTCAGAGGTAACTTGTTCTAAGACTTTTTTAGCTTCTTGGACTGGTTTGACAGTTTCTTCTGCTTCTTTTGTTTCTTTTGTTTCTTCTGCTTTTTCTGTAGCAGTGGTCGCCACTGGTTTGACTGCTGTAGTTGCTGCTGTTTCCTCAACTTGTTTCCCAGCTTCGTCTGACTCAACTACAACTGTAATCAAAGCTTCAACTTTAGCATGCTCTGCATCGATATCAGCCTGTTTTGCAGTTTCGTTTGCAAGAACTGCCTTTGCCGCAGTCAATACTTCATTTGCAGTAGCTATCGCTGTTGCATCAGCTTTCTTTGCAGATGCAATCTTCGCTTCTAACTCAACTACTTTTTTAGTCAGAGCAGTCTTATCAACTTTTTTAGTCTCTACTACTTTTTCTGACGCCTTAGCTTCAGATTTCTCCGCCGTTATAGTTGACTCCGACTCCTTTGTTGCTACTGGTGTTGTCGTTGCCACTGTTGCATCTGCACCTTGTACTTCCGCTGCCGATACCGCACCATTACCTAGGAACATCATCAAACCGGCCGCAATTGCCACCGATGCTGCCCCAAAGCTGTACTTCCGAATGCCATAACGAATGTACTTCTCCGTTCTAAAATCCTGTTGCTTACTCTTCATAAGATAGACAACCTTCCTATTTTTATTATATCGATATTGAAATATAGAAAAAACGAAATTTCTTCCCTACTCAAAAAATGGTCCTTAAATTTCATTATTCTAAAAGGATTATATCCTCGTATTCAATATGCATATTCATACTAACACTTTTCCCTATCTTTTTCAACAATTTATATAATTTTATTTTAGAAAAATACAAAAATAATTTAATGGTAAATACTTTAAAAAACCAATATTCATGCAGGTTTACAGCGTGTAAATTCCAGGAACCATTTATCTTATAATTAAATAAAATACACTTTGATGTATCAATTTATTTTTTAGAGTCTTGTAGAAGTTAAATTTTCCCAAGTCTTACATTGTTATAACAAAAAATTTTCTATAAGAAGTGCACCAATTTAACAGTATATTTCTTAGCCATTATTTATAGATTATCATGAAGATTTGACTTAGAGGCCTAGAATCTAAACCTTGACTACAGATTCATTTTTTGTTAAAATGTAACAAATCTTATTACATCTAATATAAGATAAATCCATGAAAGGACTTCTACTATGAAATCATTAAAAGGTATTTTATTTATCGGACTTAGTATGCTTCTGACCATTCTAGCTTGGCTCAGTTCAGGTGCTAGTCAGTTTCTAATCCCTGGTTTAGCTCTCACTACCCTCTCACTTACTTTTATGCTAGCTAGCCGTTTACCCTTGCTTGAGGCTTGGTTCAACGGACTTGAAAAGATGTATCTAGCTCATAAATTCACGGCTTTTCTATCCATTCTCCTACTAACTCTACACAACTTTAGCATGGGCGGTCTCTGGGGTTCGCATTTGGCCGCACAGTTTGGAAATATCGCTATCTATATCTTTATCAGTATCATTCTGGTTGCTTATCTGGGACAGTACATCCAATATGAAGCTTGGAGATGGATTCATCGATTGGTTTATCTAGCCTATATCTTTGGTCTCTTTCATGTTTTGATGATTATGGGAAATCGCCTCCTCTCCTTTAGTTTCCTAGGTCTTATCTTTGGAATCTATGCTATTTTAGGCTTGCTTGCAGGTTTTTATATTATTTTCCTCTATCAAAAAGTCGGTTTCACCTATCTTGGAAAAATCGTAGGAATCAAACACCTCAACCACGATACGACTGAAATTGAAATAGAGCTCAGTCATCCTTTTACCTACGAATATGGACAATTTGCCTTTCTAAAAATTTTCCAAAAAGGTTTTGAGACTGCTCCACACCCTTTCTCCATCTCAGGAGGACAAGGACGAACTCTTTATTTTACGATAAAAAACTCTGGTGACCACTCCAAGAATATCTATGACAATCTTCAAGTTGGTAGCAAGGTTGCGGTTGATCGCGCCTATGGGCATATGACTATGGAACATGGTCCAAAGCAGCAAATCTGGATCGCAGGTGGAATTGGAATGACACCTTTCATCTCTTATATCCGGGAGCATCCTATCCTAGACAAGAGCGTCCGCTTCTACTATAGTTTCCGTGGAGAGGAAAATGCTGTCTACCTAGATCTACTTCGAGACTACGCCCGTCAAAATGCTAACTTTGACCTGCAGCTGATCGATAGCAATGAAAAAGGATACCTGACTTTGGATCAAGAAGAAATCCCTGACCAGACTACGGTCTATATGTGTGGACCTCTTCCTATGATGAAAGCCCTTGCCAAGCAAATCAAGAAAAAGAATCCCAAAGCAAAACTCATTTACGAAGGTTTCAAGTTTAAATAAGATCATTGTCCCTCTAACACAAAAGTGGGACTTTCTTTTCACTTTATTTCTCTCTTCTATGCTATACTTAGTTTAGTACATTCTTTGAGATTGGAGCCAGTATGAAAATCCATAAAACCGTGAATCCCGTTGCCTATGAAAATACCTACTACATAGAGGGAGACCAACACCTGATTGTAATCGACCCTGGTAGCCATTGGGAAGCTATTCGAAAGACTATTGAGAAAATCAACAAACCAGTCTGCGCGATTCTCCTGACCCACACCCACTACGACCATATTATGAGTCTGGACTTGGTTCGCGAGACTTTTGGAAATCCTCCAGTTTATGTAGCAGAGAGCGAAGCTAGCTGGCTTTACACTCCAGTCGATAATCTCTCTGGTCTCCCTCGTCATGATGATATGGCAGATGTGGTCGCAAAACCAGCAGAGCACACCTTTGTCTTTCATGAGGAATACCAGCTTGAGGAATTTCGTTTTACCGTTCTACCGACCCCAGGGCACTCTATCGGCGGCGTTTCCCTGGTCTTTCCTGATGCTCATCTAGTCTTGACCGGAGATGCTCTTTTCCGAGAAACCATCGGACGGACAGACCTTCCTACAGGTAGCACGGAACAACTCCTCCATAGCATTCAGACGCAACTCTTTACTCTTCCTAACTACGATGTCTATCCTGGGCATGGTCCAGCTACGACTATCGCTCACGAAAAGACTTTTAATCCCTTTTTTTAGAAAACAAAAAACCAAGGATAATTTCCTCGGTTTTTTTGTAGCTTCTATTTTTATGTTAATATTTGCTCAGAAGAATCAATATTGACTAGAAAAATAATTCAAAACTAATTAGCTCGATTCAATTCTTTCCAGTCAATATTTGATAAATTAAGCTTTTCAGAAGAGATATCTAAAACTTGCTCTGCTTTTTCGTTGCCACCGATTTGAATAGTTGCTTCTTTAATCTTCTGCACTCCGTTTTTATCGAACGAATATAGAGACAGGTTCATTTCTGGACGAGTTGACTGCCAGTCTGCATAAGAGACTTGACCGTTTTCATAAATATCAAATCCTGAGCGAAAACCACCTGCAGAAGCTATATATGCTGTGTGAAGTAAGCTAGGTTTTTGATTTTCCAAATAATAAATGGCTGAAACAAATTTTTCATCGCCAATAAGCAACTCGTCTTGACCATCCTTATTCAAATCAACAATTGCGTATTTCCAATCAGATGCATTTTGATAATCCATTCGAGAGAAAACCAGGCCATATTCTTCTGAAGTAATCTTATCTTGTTTACTTTCCTTGTATAAATCTTCTCTCTTACCTTGTTTTAAAAGGTCTGTAAAGTGATTATAGCGTTCAATAACTTCTTTATATAAATCTTGTCTGGTTTCTTTCTTATTTTCAGCAGTCGATTGCGATTCCTTGGTTGACGAGTCACTAGTATTTTCAGCCTTTGCTTCTGTTGATACACTAGTCTTATCGTCTTTGGAGACAGATGATAGTGCGGGTGAAGGTTCTGTATTGTTCCTATTTTTATTGAGACCACAAGATGCTAAAACTGAAATCGAAAGAATAGCTGAAAGCGTCATTAAAAATTTCTTCATGTTAACCTCGATAGCATTGAATTTTCAGATGGATAAACTTCAAAAATGAATCATTAATCCCAAGATGATACTTGATTAAGGACTTACTTTACCAAATAATCACACGGTCCTCTGGTGAACGCCACATGCCGTCGCCTTCTTTGACATCGTATGTTGTAAAGAAGTCATCGAAGTTTGGCACTTGCACATTGACACGGAGTTTGGCAGGCGCGTGCACATCGACACTGGCCATAAGTTTCATCAATTCTGGACGGCCTTTCATGCGCCAGATACGAGCAAAGTTGTGGAAAAATTCTTCAGCTGAGAAGTCTGGTTCTCTCTTAGCAGCTTCAAGGGCTGCAGCAATTCCTCCCAAGTCAGCAACGTTTTCAGACACGGTTAGTTTCCCGTTGATTCTTGCACCGTAAGATTCTTGCCCATCAAACTGGTCGATAACTTTTTGTGTTTTTTCTTTGAAAGCAGTATAGTCACTCTCTGTCCACCAATCCTTGAGGCTACCATTTTCATCAAAGGACGCACCATTTGTGTCAAAGGCATGAGAAATCTCGTGAGCAATAACAGCACCAATACCACCATAGTTAGCTGAAGACGACTGGTGCAAGTCATAGAATGGAGCCTGTAAAATAGCCGCTGGGAAGACAATCAAGTTCTTCTGAGGATTATAGTAGGCATTGACCATATGAGCAGGCATGCCCCACTCCTTGTAGTCAACCGGTTGGTTCCACTTACTCCAGCTGTGCTTGATTTCCACACGCGCAAAGGCTAGGGCATTCTCAAAGAGACTGGCAGTTTCATCCACTACCTTGTCCTTGTAGCGGGCTGGCAATTCCTCTGGATAACCGATATAAGGCTTGATGACATTAAGTTTGACAATGGCCTTGTCACGCGTTTCAGGCGTGAGCCAGTCATTCTTAGCCAAACGTTCCTTATAAACGTCAATCATAGTCGCTACTTTTTTCTCTACGTCTGCCTTAGCTTCTGGAGAGAATTTTTCATGCGCGTACCAGAGACCAAGGGCTTGCTTAAAGGGACCTTGGGCCAAATGATAAGCTGCCTTGACCTTGTCCTGAGCTTCTGGCACACCTGAAAGGGCACGTCCATAGGCACCTGACAAGACACGAATCTCATCTGTCAAATAACTGGTTGAAAGATTCACCACTGCCAAAATCAAGGTTGCTTTGAGTAGAGGCCAAGCTTCCTCACTATAAAACTGATCTGCTGCTTGCCAGAAACGTTCCTCATCTACGATAACCTTGTCAGGAACTTGCCCAAGAACAGCTTGGAAGAAGTCATCCAAAGGTAGGGCAGGAGCAAATTTTTTGAATTCTTCATAAGCGTATGGATGGTAGAGTTTGGCATATTCTGAACTTTCTTCGTTTGAAAGAACCACTGCTGCGATACGACGGTCCAATTCCAATCTCTTCTCTAGTAAGTCTGCGATTTCCTCGTCTGAGAAATCATAGGCTTTGAGAAGATTCGTTGTACTTTCCTTCCAAAGAGTCAAGAGCTCCTCACGTTGAGGATGGTCTTCAGCATAGTAGGTTGTATCTGGCAAGATTGTTCCTGGAGCACTGGCCCAAAGAACATTGGTTCTGGCATCCATAAAGTCTGGCGATACACCAAATGGAAGGAAGTTTGGTTTACCAGCTAGTTCGAACTCTGCCAGTTTGCTGGTAAAATCTGCAAAACTCTCCAAATCCTGATATTCCTTGAGCAGAGGAAGGACGGGCTTGATCCCATCTGATTCTCTCTTATCAAAATCGCGTACCATGCGATGGTACTTAACAAAGTTTGCGAGGATAGCATCCTCTGGGACATCCTCTCCTGCCAACCACTTGTCCGTTGTTGCCAGCATCAACTCTTCAATTTCCTCATCAAGGTCAATAAAACCACCTGTTCGAGATTTATCAGCTGGAATGACAGCTGTCTTTTCCCATTCGCCATTGATTGCATCATAAAAATCGTCTTGATAACGTGTCATCTTGTTCTCGCTTTCATTTTTCACTTATTCTTAGCTTAGCAAAAAACACTTGGGAATGCAATTAAAAATGGTCTCTCTTTTTTCTTCATTTTTCAGTTATTATTTTAAATTTTTCAAAAATTAACTTGACTTAATTTTTTTTTTAATGTATATTAAAAGATAGGAGGAATACAACTGTATGATACGTATCGAAAACCTCAGTGTCTCCTACAAAGAGACGTTGGCACTAAAGGATATTTCACTAGTGCTCCAAGGACCAACTATTACCGGAATTATTGGTCCAAACGGTGCTGGAAAATCAACTTTATTAAAAGGTATGTTGGGAATTATCCCACATGAAGGTCAGGCCTTTCTCGACGACAAAGAAGTCAAGAAATCTTTACATCGAGTTGCCTATGTCGAGCAAAAAATCCATATCGACTACAATTTCCCTATCAAGGTCAAGGAATGTGTCTCACTGGGACTCTATCCATCTATCCCGCTTTTTCACACTTTAAAGGCCAGCCACTGGAAAAAAGTGGCAGAGGCTCTTGAAATCGTTGGACTTTCAGACTATGCTGATCGCCAAATCAGCCAGCTCTCAGGAGGACAATTCCAACGTGTGTTGATTGCCCGCTGCCTTGTGCAGGAAGCTGACTACATCTTTTTAGATGAGCCTTTTGTCGGGATTGACTCGGTTAGTGAAGAGATTATCATGAACACGCTGAGAGACCTAAAAAAATCTGGTAAAACAGTTCTCATCGTCCATCATGACCTCAGCAAAGTCCCCCATTATTTCGACCAAGTTTTGCTTCTCAATCGAGAATTAATAGACCTTGGTCCGACTATAGAAACCTTTACCGAAGCCAATCTTAAAAAGGCCTACGGTAGCAAACTCTTTTTCAATGGAGGTGACCTATGATAGCAGAATTTATCAATGGATTGCAAAATTTCCATTTCCTACAAAACGCCTTGATAACAGCTATTGTCATCGGAGTTGTTGCTGGAGCTGTGGGATGTTTTATCATCCTACGTGGGATGTCTCTCATGGGAGATGCTATCTCTCACGCAGTTTTGCCCGGCGTAGCCCTTTCCTTTATCCTGGGAATTGATTTCTTTATTGGAGCGATCATCTTTGGTTTGATGGCTTCCATCATCATTACCTACATCAAGGGAAACTCTATCATCAAGAGTGACACCGCCATTGGTATTACCTTTTCATCTTTCTTAGCCTTAGGTGTCATCTTGATTAGTGTTGCCAAGAGTTCGACAGACCTCTTCCATATCCTTTTTGGGAATATCCTCGCTGTCCAAGATACGGACATGTGGATCACCATCGGTGTTGGGGCATTGATTCTTTTGATTATCGGGATTTTCTTTAAACAACTATTGATTACATCCTTTGACGAGCTCCTGGCTAAAGCCATGGGAATGCCCGTCAATTTCTACCACTATCTGCTCATGGTGCTCTTGACCCTTGTTTCTGTCACCGCAATGCAAAGTGTTGGAACCATTCTTATCGTGGCCATGCTAATCACTCCAGCCGCGACGGCTTACCTTTATGCTAATAGCCTAAAGAGTATGATTTTCCTTTCATCAACCCTAGGGGCAACCGCTTCTGTTGTGGGACTCTTTATCGGCTATAGTTTCAATCTCGCAGCAGGATCTAGCATCGTGCTCACATCCGCCAGCTTCTTTCTAATCAGTTTCTTTATCTCTCCTAAGCAACGATACTTGAAACTGAAAAACAAAAAAATCATTAAATAACGGGGAAACCCTTCTGGAGGAATCTAATGAAAAAATTAGGTACATTGCTTGTACTCTTTCTTTCCGTCATTGCACTTGTAGCATGTGCTAGCGGAAAAAAAGATGCAGCTTCTGGTCAAAAACTAAAAGTTGTTGCTACAAACTCAATCATCGCTGATATTACCAAAAATATCGCTGGTGACAAGATTGATCTTCACAGTATCGTTCCTGTTGGTCAAGACCCGCACGAATACGAACCACTTCCTGAAGACGTTAAGAAAACCTCTCAAGCTGACTTGATTTTCTATAACGGTATCAACCTTGAAACAGGTGGCAATGCTTGGTTTACCAAATTGGTCGAAAATGCCAAGAAAACTGAAAACAAAGACTACTTTGCAGTTAGCGAAGGCGTTGATGTTATCTACCTTGAGGGCCAAAACGAGAAAGGCAAAGAAGACCCACACGCTTGGCTCAACCTTGAAAATGGGATGATTTATGCTAAAAATATCGCTAAACAGTTGATTGCAAAAGATCCTAGCAACAAGGAATTCTACGAAAAAAATCTCAAAGACTATACTGAAAAACTAGACAAACTGGACAAGGAAGCCAAAGAGAAATTTAACAATATCCCTGCTGAGAAGAAACTCATCGTAACCAGCGAAGGATGCTTCAAATACTTCTCTAAAGCCTACGGTGTCCCAAGTGCCTACATCTGGGAAATCAACACAGAAGAAGAAGGAACCCCGGAACAAATCAAGACCTTGGTTGAAAAACTTCGCCAAACAAAAGTTCCATCACTCTTTGTTGAATCAAGTGTCGATGACCGTCCAATGAAGACTGTTTCACAAGACACAAACATCCCAATCTACGCACAAATCTTTACTGACTCAATCGCTGAAGAAGGTAAAGAAGGTGACAGCTACTACAACATGATGAAATACAACCTTGACAAGATTGCTGAAGGTTTGTCTAAGTAATCCACTAAAAAACGTCGTTCTCACATGAACGGTCGTTTTTTTCTCTTTTAATTTCCAGTCAAATCATTGGAAAAATCTGACAATTCTCGGTAAAATAAAAGAAAAAAGAATGGAGTAGTTTCATGACCACTTTTCTCGGAAATCCTGTAACCTTTACAGGTAAACAACTGCAAGTCGGAGACAAGGCACTTGACTTTTCTCTTACGACAACCGATCTCTCTAAAAAAACGCTAGCTGACTTTGATGGAAAGAAAAAAGTCTTGAGTGTTGTCCCTTCTATCGATACTGGTATCTGCTCAACGCAAACACGTCGTTTCAACCAGGAACTTGCCAACATCGACAATACCGTCGTTCTTACTGTTTCTATGGACCTACCATTTGCCCAAGGGCGCTGGTGTGGGGCTGAAGGTCTTGACAATGCCATCATGCTTTCAGACTACTTTGACCATTCTTTCGGGCGCGATTATGCCCTTTTGATTAACGAGTGGCATCTCCTTGCACGTGCTGTCTTTGTTCTCGATACTGACAATGTCATCCGTTACGTAGAATACGTTGACAACATCAACACGGAACCAGACTTTGAAGCTGCTATTGCTGCAGTGAAAGAACTGGACTAAAATCAAAGCCATTATGGCAGAAGGCTAGAGAAATCTAGCTTTTTTTGATATACTAGATGGAGAGAAAAGACAAGAGGAAACGAATGACTCCAAATAAAGAAGACTACCTAAAATGTATTTATGAAATCGGTACGGAAATGCAAAAAATCACCAATAAGGAAATTGCTGCCCGTATGCAAGTCTCTCCACCTGCCGTAACAGAGATGATCAAACGCATGAAAAGTGAAAATCTCATCCTCAAGGACAAGGAGAATGGCTATCTATTGACAGATATTGGGCTCAAACTAGTCTCCGAGCTCTATCGCAAACACCGGTTGATTGAGGTCTTTCTAGTTCACCATCTCGACTATACCAGTGACCAGATCCACGAAGAAGCCGAGGTCCTAGAGCACACTGTATCCGATCTCTTCGTAGAGAGACTGGATAAACTGCTGGGCTTCCCTAAAACCTGTCCCCACGGAGGAACCATCCCAGCCAAGGGAGAGCTCTTGGTTGAAATCAACAACTTACCACTGGCAGGTACCAAGGAAGCTGGAACCTATCTCCTGACTCGCGTTCACGATAGCTTTGACTTACTTAAATACTTAGAAAAGCATGAGATTCATATCGGTAACCAAGTCAAAGTCAAGCAGTTTGATAATTTTTCCAATACCTTTACACTGGTCAACAAAGGTGAAGACCTCCAAGTTAGTATGGATATCGCCAAACAACTCTATGTCGAAAAAATCAACTAAGCCCTTATCCTTGAAAGAAATTCCTTTCAGGGATTTTTTATTATTTTAGTTGTAAGTTCCATTCGTTTGATGTAGAATGAAGCTAGATAAAAGAGGGAGGTCTTCCTATGAAAAAGCTCTTTAGAATCCATTTTGCAGCCATTGTAGTCAGCGATTTGCTACTGTTGGTAACTTTCAGACCCCGATACGAACTTTCTTTGGAGAGAGGCCTGATTTTTTGCTTCATTTTCATCCTTGCTCAAGGACTACTGCTATTTCGCTTGGTCAATCGACTCAAAAAACAGTTCTCTGAGATTTATCCTCAGATGAACAAAAAAATTCGCTTCTACTATTTAGGAGTGCTCATCAGCGATTTTCTATTATTTGTCTTTTTAGCCATCACTGACCCTCAATATTTCTACTCTCTTACTCCAGTCTTTACTTCCTGTCATTCTACTTTATATTATATAACGGCAAGCCACCTAAGAGAAAACTATCCAGACTTTTACAACAAACATACCTCTTTCTGGGAGTGTCTATAAACAAAAACCAAGCCAACTGGGCTTGGTTTTCTTATCTATTTTTAGTATCAAGAATGATGGTAACTGGCCCATCATTTACCAGCTCCACCTGCATATCCGCTCCAAAGATGCCTGTCTGAACGGGCACTTCCTGAGCTAGCTTTTGGTTGAAAGCCTCATAAAAGGCAGCTGCCATATCCGGCTTGGCTGCACCTATAAAAGCTGGACGATTGCCCTTCTTAGTATCCGCAAAGAGGGTAAACTGAGAAATAGAAAGGATTTCCCCTTCAATATCCTGGACAGACAGGTTCATCTTGCCTTCCGCATCTGAAAAGATCCGCATATTGACAAGCTTTCTCACAGCATAGTCCAAATCTTCCTCTTGGTCCTCTGGACCAACACCGACCAGCAATAAGAGTCCCTGATTGATCTTTCCCTGAACCTGACCTTCGATACTGACTTGAGCTTTTTTAACCCGTTGGATAATGATTTTCATAATAGCCTTTCTAGTAAGAGCTAGGAGAATTAGCCGTTGGTCCGTTTGACAGAGTAGACCTCTGGCACACTCTTAATCTTGTCCACAACTGTGGTCAGTGTAGAGAGGTTGGAAATACCAAAGGAGACATGGATATTGGCAAATTTCATATCCTTGGTTGGTTGGGCGTTAACGGTTGAGATATTCTTGGTTGTGTTTGAGAGAACTTGCAGAACATCATTTAAGAGACCTGTACGGTTGAGACCATAGATATCGATGTGGGCAGTGTATTCCTTGCTTGAGAATTGATCTTCCCATTCCACATCAAGGAGACGTTGCTCATAGTTTTCTTGGGCACGGAGGTTCATACAGTCCACACGGTGAATAGCTACACCGCGACCCTTAGTGATGTAGCCGACAATGTCGTCACCTGGCACTGGATTGCAACACTTGGCAATCCGCACTAAGAGGCCTGAGGCACCTTCAATCACCACACCTCCCTCATGCTTGACCTTGAGAGTTTCTTTGTTTTCAACCTTAACTTCGCCACCTTTGACAAGCTCTTCTGCTTCTGCCTTGGCCTTAGCGCGTTCTTCCTCACGACGCTCCTTTTCGGTCAATCGGTTAAAGACGGTAATAGCGCCAATTTCTCCAAAACCAATGGCTGCATAGAGAGCTTCCTCTGTCTTGTAGCTGGTCTTTTGAAGGACCTCGTCCATATGACGCTTGTCCATGAATTTATTGGCTACATAGCCGTTTTCTTGGAACTGGGCCATCAACATCTCACGGCCCTTGTTAACGGATAATTCCTTGTCTTGATTTTTAAAGAACTGACGAATCTTGTTGCGCGCCTTGCTGGTCTTGACCATGTTGAGCCAGTCACGACTTGGACCAAAGGAGTTGGGATTGGTGATAATTTCAACCTGATCCCCTGTCTTGAGCTTGGTTGTCAGTGGAACCATACGGCCATTGACCTTGGCACCAGTCGCTTTTTCACCGACTTTGGTATGGATTTCATAGGCAAAGTCAATCGGTCCTGAATCTTTTGGCAGGGAGCGAACCGCACCATCAGGAGTAAAGACGTAAATCTCCTCCGCCAGATAGTTTTCTTTAACAGAGTCCACAAATTCCTTGGCATCATCAGCCTGGTCTTGGAGCTCCATCATCTCCTTGATCCAGTTCATCCCAATAGCAGATTCCTTGCTGTTGACCTGCCCTTTAATGCCTTTCTTATAAGCCCAGTGAGCTGCTACCCCGTACTCAGCCACTTCGTGCATTTCCTTAGTCCGAATCTGGAATTCAATCGGCCCTTTTGGCCCATAAACAGTTGTATGGATAGACTGGTAACCATTGGCCTTACGATTGGCGATATAGTCTTTGAAGCGGCCTGGCATAGGTTTCCAAAGTTCATGCACATAACCCAGCATAGCATAGACATCACTCTGGGTATCTAAGATACAGCGAATGGCAATCAGGTCATAAATTTCCTCAAAGCGTTTCTTCTTATCCTGCATCTTGCGGTAGATCGAATAGATATGCTTAGGACGACCATAGATTTTCCCTTTGAGATTGCGTTCGGTAGCATAGTCCTCCAACTTGGTTACGACTTCGTCGACCAGAGCCTCACGTTCTCTGCGCTTTTCCTTCATCATGTGGGTGATCTTGTAAAACTCAGTTGGATTGAGATAACGGAAAGATAGGTCTTCCAACTCCCACTTGACACTGGAAATCCCTAGACGATGAGCAAGTGGTGCGTAAATTTCCATGGTTTCTCTGGAAATCCGTTCTTGCTTGTCCTTTCGCAGGTGTTTAAGAGTCCGCATATTGTGCAAACGGTCCGATAATTTAACCAAGATAACACGGATATCCTCAGACATGGCCATAAGCATCTTGCGATGATTTTCAGCCAATTGTTCCTCGAGTGATTTGTACTCAACCTTACCAAGCTTGGTCACCCCGTCAACGATAATCCGAACATCATGACCGAACTCTCTCTCCAGATCATCCAGTGTCGCATCTGTGTCCTCAACCACGTCATGCAAAAAACCACAGGCAACGGTTACGGCATCCAGCTTGAGCTTAGCCAGAATTCCTGCTACCTGAATGGGATGGATAATATAGGGCTCTCCTGATTTCCGAAACTGCCCACTATGACAATCTACCGCATAAATCAATGCTTTTTGTACAAAAGCAACGTCTTCCTTCGTTAAATACTCTCTCGTTAAAGCGACTACCTGATCGCCCGTCAAATTCACTTCTTTCGGCATCTATACTCTCCAATTCTTCCTACCATTTTATCACTTTTTTAAGGATATGAAAACTAGAAAAGCTCTGCAATTCTATAATTTACTCCATTCCTTACAAGGACCTCAAAAAGAACTATAAACTTTAATCGATTATATTATTTCTATTTACTTTTATGATTAATGATTGGATTTTATGAACAAACTAGCTATTTCTTATCATTTTAAACAAATTTTATAAAAAACATTCGTATTTAACTTGATTGATTGGCTTCCATCCTGTATAATAGAGTGAAACTATTTTTGAGGAGATTTTTATGTCATCATTTCGTAAACAAGCAGCCCTTTTAGGTCTGACGGCAGCTGTATTTGCAGCTTCTACTGCACAAGCAGACGAAAAAGCTACAAATCTAGATACTAGCACAACACCTACACCAGTAGCAAACCAATCAGAAAAAACTGTTGCAGCTACTGGAAATGAAAAGGCAACGGCATCTGAAAAAACGGACGCCCCTGCTAAACAAGATGAAAATCCTACTCCAGTAGCAAGCACTGAAACAACACCGTCTAAAGAAGGAAGCCTTGCGGACGACAAAGCCCTTCAACCAACAGAAGGACAGGAAGTCGATGTCCGCATCCTTGCAACAACTGACCTTCACACTAATTTAGTTAACTATGATTATTACCAAGACAAACCCGCTGAGAACGTTGGACTAGCAAAGACAGCTGTTCTCATCGAGGAAGCTAAAAAAGAAAATAGCAATACACTTCTCGTAGATAATGGAGACACCATCCAAGGAACGCCACTTGGAACTTACAAGGCCATCGTTAACCCGGTCAAAGAAGGAGAACAACACCCTATGTATGCAGCCCTTCAAAAGCTGGGTTTTGAAGCTGGTACACTAGGAAATCATGAGTTTAACTATGGTTTAGACTACCTCAAACGTGTCATTGATACAGCTGGAATGCCGATTGTCAACGCCAATGTTGTAGATCCTAAAACGGGCGCTTATGTCTACGATCCCTATAAAATCATCAGCAAAACCTTTGTTGATAAAACTGGTCGCAAAACGACCGTCAAAATTGGAGTTACTGGAATCGTTCCCCCTCAAATTCTCAGCTGGGATAAGGCCAACCTCGAAGGAAAGATCCAGGTTAATGACTCCGTAGAAGCTATTCAAAAGATTATCCCTGAAATGCGCAAAGCAGGTGCAGACATCACTCTTGTACTCTCTCACTCAGGTATCGGAGATGATAAGTACGAAAAAGGAGAAGAAAACGAAGGCTATCAAATTGCAAGTCTACCTGGTGTAGATGCAGTCGTAACAGGGCATTCTCACGCTGAATTTCCAAGCGGAAATGGCACTGGCTTTTATGAAAAATATGCTGGTGTCGATGGCGTAAATGGTAAGATTAATGGTACTCCTGTAACCATGGCTGGAAAATACGGTGACCACCTCGGCATTATCGACCTCAACCTTATCTACAAAAACGGAAAATGGACTGTTGCTAACAGCAAAGGTTCTATTCGTAAGATTCACACTAAGTCCAAAGACGCTGATGAACGAATTAAAGAAATTGCCAAAACAGCCCACGAAGGAACCATCCAATACGTTCGCCAACAAGTCGGAACAACAACTGCACCAATTACGAGTTATTTTGCCCTTGTCAAGGATGATCCATCTGTTCAAATCGTCAATAACGCGCAAATCTGGTATGCTAAGAAAGAACTAGCAGGGACTCCTGAAGGAAAACTTCCTATTCTCTCGGCTGCTGCACCATTTAAGGCGGGAACTCGTGGAGATGCTACCGCCTATACAGATATTCCAGCTGGCCCAATCGCCATCAAAAATGTAGCCGATCTCTACCTCTACGACAATGTCACGGCTATCCTAAAAGTCACAGGAGCTCAACTCAAAGAATGGTTAGAAATGTCTGCCGGTCAGTTCAACACGATTGATCCAACTAAAAAAGAAGCACAACAGCTCATCAATCCAAGCTACCGTACTTATAACTTTGACGTGATTGACGGTGTGACCTATGAGTACGATGTCACCCAACCAAATAAATACGACCGCGAAGGTAAGTTGATCCACCCAGATGCTAGTCGTGTCCGCAATCTTAGATACCAAGGAAAAGATGTACGTCCAGATCAGGAATTCATCGTGGTAACCAACAACTATCGCGCAAATGGTAAATTCCCTGGCGTTCGTGATGCTAGTATCAATCGTCTCCTCGGACTTGAAAATCGCCAGGTTATTATCAACTATATCCTCGACGTAAAAAATATCAACCCAAGTGCAGATAAAAACTGGCACTTCACAGATAGCATAAAAGGACTGGATGTACGTTTCTTGACAGCTGATAAGGCTAAAAACTTGGTCGGCACAGATGGTGACATTCAATATCTAGCAAGCTCTGACCAAGAAGGTTTCGGCGAATACCGTCTTCTCTATGTAGAGCCTAAGGCTGAACCTACAGAAACAAATCACCACGAGATCCAAGATACACAGGGACAAAATCAAGGTGATGCAATCACTCTTTCAAACGGTGGTCAAACTATTATTTTACCAAGCGCAAATAATCCGGTAGCTACTACCCTACCACATACAGGTGAGAAAACGTCTATCCTAACCTTCCTAGGTGTCATTCTAGCGATGCTTGGACTTTCTCTCAAGAAAAAGGAAGAATAACATAATAGAAGCAAGGCGAGACTCGTCCTGCTTCTTTTTAACCACCAAAAAACACCGCCAGATTTCTCTAGCAGTGTTTTGACATTTCATTTGCTTAGTAGACTGTTTTTTCAGTTTCTACATCGAAGAAGTGTGCTTTGTTCAAGTCAAATCCAAGTTCAACTGTTGCACCTGTTTGCAAGTAGTCACGAGCATCCACTTTTGCAACAAATTCATCTTTACCAACTTGGCAGTAAAGGTGAGATTCTGAACCAAGCAATTCTGATACAGAGATAGTTGCTTTAACAACTGATTCTGGGAATGTTTCAAGGAAAGCAGGTTCTGCATTCACATCTTCTGGACGAATACCGAAAATCAATTCTTTACCTTCATAGCCTTTATCACGAAGAACTTTCAATGCTCCTTCTGGAACTTTCAAGCGGAAACCGTCAGAAACAATTTCACCACCAACCAATTTCACATTGATGAAGTTCATAGCTGGGCTTCCGATAAATCCTGCAACGAACTTGTTAACTGGGTTTTTGTAAACTTCTTGAGGGGTACCGATTTGTTCAACACGTCCGATAGTACCTGTACCAGCAGGGTTCTTAGTAGCTGACATGATAACGATACGGTCTGCAAGAGTCATCGCTTCTGTTTGGTCGTGGGTTACGTAGATAGTTGTAGCTCCGATACGACGGTGGATTTTCGCGATTTCAGCACGCATGGATACACGAAGTTTGGCATCCAAGTTTGACAAAGGTTCGTCCATCAAGAATACTTTTGCATCACGGACGATGGCACGACCCATGGCAACACGTTGACGTTGACCACCTGAGAGGTCAGCAGGTTTACGATCCAAGAATTCTTTCAAACCAAGGATTGCTGCTGCTTCTTGAACACGTTTGTCGATGTCTTCCTTGCTGTATTTACGCAATTTCAAACCGAAAGCCATGTTGTCATATACAGTCATGTGTGGATAAAGAGCGTAGTTTTGGAATACCATGGCGATGTCACGGTCTTTTGGAGCTACGTCGTTGACAACCACGCCATCGATAGATGCAGTACCTTCTGTGATGTCTTCAAGACCAGCAATCATACGAAGAGTTGTTGATTTACCACATCCTGAAGGACCTACGAAAACGATAAATTCCTTGTCTTTGATGTCCAAGTTGAAGTCTTCAACTGAGTAGTGTTCGCTGTTTGGATATTTTTTGTAAATGTTTTTAAGATTTAATTCTACCATGGAAGGTGAACTCCTTTTATTTTTTGATAGTTTTATTATAGATGAAAACGCTTTACATTTCTATGGCAAGGTGACCAAAAAAATAAAAAAGTTCTGTGCAACTTGCACAAAACTTTAGAGAATATCTGGTAAAATCAACTGATAACACAAGGTGAGATCCGTCAACTCCTTCAACTGAAGTCCTGTTAATTCTTCCCATTTATCAATCTTGTATTGAAGAGAATTGCGATGTAGATAGAGTTGCTGGGCTGTTTTAGTCAGAACAGCACTGTTTTCCCAGAGAGATAGGATAATTTCCTGAATCTGATCCTGGTCCAGAATCAACTGACGAAGGTAGTCTTTGATAATTCTAAGGTCAACCAGCCCTTCTCCAAGACTCCAAAGATAGAGCTGTGAAAAAGTATGAACACCTTGATTACCTTGACGCCACCAAGCCTTAAACAAGTCCCGCTCCGCTTGGATTAAATCTGACAAAGCCTGATAGCCAGTCTGTGACCAGACCTGCCCCAACATGATAGACAGACGAAGACCGAAGTCATACTCCACTGCCTCAATCGTATCGGATAAGATTGAGCGAACAGAACTGTATTTATCTTGCTGGATAACAAAAACATAGTCCTGAACTCCGACCTGCAACACTGTCTGGCAGCTAGGAAAGAGGGTCTGCATCATATCTAGCCAAGAGGCTAAATTCTCCTGTTGATAATAGGATAGATGGCAATAAACCAGTTGTATCTTTTTAAAAGTTTGAGGCGCCTGCCCCTTACCCTCAATCAGATAGGAATACCAAGGATTGAGCGAACGAGCCTGCTCCTGCTGGGTCAAAAGGGCAACCAACTGCTTTTCACGCTCGCTGAGCCCAGCTTCCTCCAGTAAAATCCACTGCTGAGAAGATAGTGGGAGGGTGAGAAAACCTATTTTATCTATTGGCTGATCTGAAATCTGAGCCTCAGGAAACCAGTCTAGTAATTCTTTTGCAAGCATTTCTAGTCCTCCACTTTTTGGATGCACCAAGAAATTAAGGTCTCAAGACGTTCCAGATTTTCTGTCATATGAAGATAGCCCATGACTGCTTCAAAACCTGTGGACATGCGATAAGTCACCACATCAGCATTTTTAGCCTTTGTGTGGCTATTGGTATTACGACCTCGTTTGTAGATTTCTTCTTCTTTTTCCGTCAGGACTTGCTCCTCCAACATGAGGGAAATCAAGTGAGCTTGAGCCTTGGCTGAGACATACTTGGTCGCCTCTTGGTGAAGTTTATTGGGCTTGGTCATGCCTTTGAGGATGAGGTGGCGGCGAATATACATGGAATACACCGCGTCCCCCTCAAAAGCTAGCGCAATCCCATTAATGAGATTGACATCAATCACGAGTCCACCTCACTCCATCCTTGGTATCAAGTAGCTTGATCCCTTGAGCAGCTAGTTGGTCACGGATCTGGTCTGCTGTCGCAAAGTCGCGATTGGCACGCGCTTCTTGACGTTTTTGAATCAAAGCTTCAATCTCTACATCTAAAACTTCCTCGACAAAAACAATACCAAAGACCTCTAACATAGCCGCAAGAGCTTGCTTGACACTTGCATCATAATTGCCTGAGTTAATCCACTTGGCCATTTCAAAGACGACTGTGATACCATTTGCTGTATTGAAATCCTCATCCATTGCAGCCACAAACTTATCTTGGAAAGCTTGCAATTCTTGAACATCTACAGTTCCAGTAAATGGTTGCTCATAGGTGTTCTTTAGATACTTGAGATTAGTCTCGGCATCACGCACTGCTTTTTCTGTAAAGTTGATCGGTTTACGGTAATGCTGAGTCGCAAAGAAGAAACGCAACACTTGCCCATCAAGAGTTTTAAGGGCATCGTGTACGGTTATAAAGTTGCCCAAGGATTTAGACATCTTGACATTGTCGATATTGACAAAGCCATTGTGCATCCAGTAGTTGGCGAAAGTCTTGCCTGTTTTTGCTTCTGACTGGGCAATTTCATTGGTGTGATGCGGAAACTCAAGGTCGGCTCCACCACCGTGGATATCAATGGTATCTCCCAAAATCTCTGTTGACATGACTGAACACTCGATATGCCAGCCCGGACGACCAGGTCCCCAAGGACTGTCCCAAGAAATCTCGCCTGGTTTTGCAGCTTTCCAAAGGGCAAAGTCTACAGGATTTTCCTTGCGAGCTGTTTCTTCATCGGTACGACCTGAAGCACCTAGCTCCAAATCTTCCAAGGTTTTATTGGCCAACTTAGCATAGTTGTGAGATTTTTCCACGCGGAAGTAAACATCTCCTTGACTCTCGTAAGCATAACCTTTTTCAATCAAGTTAGAGACAAAACGAATGATGTCAGCCATAAACTCTACTACACGTGGATGGCGAGTCGCAGGTTTCACGCCCAAAGCTGTCACATCCTCACGAAAGGCAGCGATGTACTTGTCCGCAACCTCTTGAGGCGTGATGCCTTCTTCCTTGGCACGATTGATAATCCTATCATCTACATCTGTAAAATTGGAAATATAGTTGACTTCAAATCCCCGATACTCAAAATAACGGCGAATGGTATCAAAAGCTATTGTTGAGCGGGCATTGCCCACGTGGATATAGTTGTAGACCGTTGGCCCACAAACATACATCTTAACCTTGCCATCCTCAATAGGTACAAATTCTCGCAAATCACGAGACATGGTGTCATAAATTTTAATCATGCGGTCCACTCCCTTCTCTATTTCTGACTTTTTCGGCTGAAAACCAGCTCTGCAAATGGGCCAAATTGTCTGAGGCTATCCAGTTGGTAAAAGCGCTGCGCTTCCTCTTGGGTAAAGAGGGGAACCCCCTTTCCTAGGATAAGGGGTGCTATCTGAATAATGAGGTGATCGAAAAGATCCGCATCCAAGAGCGGTCCTACCAAGGAATTACCACCAATCACAAAGACATTTTTGCCTTTGTCAATCTGGCGAACAAAGTCCACCACATCCCCAGCTACTGGCTGGTAATTGCTGACAGGCAGATGCCTATCATGCGTAAAGACATAATTTTCCGTAGCTTGATAAAAACTTTCTACATCTTGTAAATCTTGGATTTCCTCAAAGGTCCGCTTGCCCATGATGGTGATATCCATTTGTCTGTAAAAGTCATCATAGCCTGTATCCTCTACAGAACCAAGCTGATGCAGCCAGTCTATCCTGTGCTGGCTGTCTGCCAAGTAGCCATCCATGGTGATACAGCCGTAAAAATATACTGCCATTCTTGTAGTTACCTTTCTAGTTCCTTGGCTATTGTCAAAGCGATAGTGAAAAAAGTCATGGCATCAGCTGTCCGCTCTTCATGGCGGGCATCCCAGGTTCGGTTATGATGATCCACATAGTCAGCTGTGTAGAAGAACTGATAGACTTTACTCTTGCGAAATTGACTCCAAGCCATGATAGCTGAAGCTTCCATATCCACCACTTGTGCACCAGCAGCCAAGCGACGCTTGACCTTATCAGGCGTTTCTCGATAAAAGGCATCAGTCGTCCAAGACTTGGTGCGGATATGCTCGATATTGTGCTTGTCAAAGATGGCTTCCAGCTCGATCAGCAGAGACTCGTCATAGGCGACTTCGTCACCCGGTGGGGCATAGTGATAGCTAGTTCCTTCATCTCGCAATGCGGCTGCAGGCAGGATAATTTTATCCGCCTCAATTGAGCGGTCCAAAACGCCACAGGAACCTAAAATGATAAAATTTTTGAAGCCTCTAGCTACCAATTCCTCCAGTTGGCCAACTATCATAGGAGCCCCAATTGGAGCCAACATAACTGCTAGTTTGCTAGGACCTTGGCCATAAATATACCATGGATGATGGCCGTTTATGCTTTTCAAATAGCCCCCCGGATAGACATCTTCTGACTCAATCAAACGTTTCAGAATTTCGCCATTAAAGGACAAGATGATGGTTTCGCATACCTCTCCCTTGTCATGGACTGGCTTTTCAGTTGGCTCAATAACTGCTGCTACATCTTCAAATTCCTCTAATAGCATAACTTCTCTTTCTTTAAGGCTCCAGCAAATCCGCCTTCATTTTATTTAGACGGCGCAGCTTGGTCTCATCTTTTTTGGCTTCACTGATATAATGAGCCCATTCTCGCTGGTGGCTAGGTGGCAGTTTAATAAAGCGCTCCTTAGCAAGACCATCCAAGTGTTCTTGCAACTCAAGAACTGCCTGGTTCAAAATTGCGTCTGATAAATCTGACATAGTTCTTACCTCCTGTCATACTTCACCTCGATAACTTTGCCACCCTTTCCTACAAACTTGACGAATGGTGGCTGGCTTCTCTAGCCTGCTCTAGTTTATTGACGTAGTACTCCCGTTTTTCTTCGACTTCGTGAATCGTTGGTTCATCTTTCTGTCCATGAACTCGGACGATCTTAGCTGGGATTCCGACAACCGTTACATCACTAGGTACGTCTGCCACGACTACTGCAGCAGCACCGACTTTGGCATTTTCACCGATTTCTACAGGTCCGATGACTTGGGCATGGGCTGATATGAGAGCTCCTTTACGCACAGTCGGATGGCGTTTGCCAACATCCTTACCAGTCCCACCAAGAGTCACTCCGTGATAGAGAAGAACGCCTTTTTCAACAATCGCTGTCTCTCCAATCACCAATCCTGAACCATGGTCGATAAAGACACCTGATTCTATCTGAGCACCCGGATGAATCTCAATCTGGGTCCAAAAGCGCCAAAACTGACTGTGCATCCGAGCCAGGAGTTTGAAGCCGTGCTTCCAGAGAAAATGCGAGAGACGGTGAGCCGCTAAGGCCTTGACACCTGGATAAGTTAGCAAAACTTCCAAACTGTTGCGTGCCGCTGGATCATTTTCTTTTACAATATCAATGGTTTCGCGCCACCATCCCATACATTTCTCCTTTTCTTATTCTGAATCTTTTGGTGTTTCTGTAAATTCTTTCTTAGGTTTGTGGTCCTTGTGATGACGTGGACGGTGAGGTCGCTCAGACTTTTCGCCTTTTTCATCATGCTCAGGTTTTGGCGGACGAGGAAGAAGAACTTTCATAGAGGCATCGATACGGCCTTTTTCATCAATCTTGATAACCTTAACATCGACTTCATCACCGATAGCTACCAAGTCCTCAACACGGTTGGTACGAGTCCAAGCCATTTCAGAAATGTGCACAAGTGCATCTGTCTTATCAAAGAGGTTGACAAAGGCACCAAATTTCTCGATACGAACAACCTTCGCATGGTAAACTTCATCCACTTTGGCTTCACGAACCAAACCAGCAATGATTTCTTTGGTACGGTTAATGGCATCTTGATCGCTAGAGTAGATAGAAACATTACCTTCTTCGTCGATATCAATCTTAACGCCTGTTTCAGCGATAATCTTGTCGATGGTTTCTCCACCCTTACCGATGACAATCTTGATTTTGTCCACATCAATCTTGATAGTATCAATTTTTGGAGCAGTTGGAGCCAATTCTGGACGAACTTCTGGAATAGTCGCTTCGATGACATCAAGGATTTCAAAACGAGCTTTCTTGGCTTGAGCAAGGGCCTCAGTCAAGATTTCTGCAGTAATTCCTTGAATCTTGATATCCATTTGAAGAGCTGTAATCCCGTCACGAGTACCAGCAACCTTAAAGTCCATATCTCCAAAGTGGTCTTCCAACCCTTGGATATCTGTCAATACTGTGTAGTTATTTCCATCTGAGATAAGACCCATGGCAATACCAGCCACTGGTGCCTTGATTGGCACACCACCAGCCATAAGGGCAAGCGTTCCCGCACAGATAGAGGCTTGAGAAGATGAACCGTTTGATTCTAAGACTTCTGCTACCAAGCGGATAGCGTATGGAAATTCTTCCAAACTTGGCAAGACTTGAGCAAGAGCACGTTCACCGAGAGCCCCATGACCAATTTCACGACGACCAGGCGCACCGTAACGACCTGTTTCCCCTACAGAGTATTGAGGGAAGTTATAGTGGTGCATAAAGCGTTTCTTGTACTCTGGATCCAAACCATCGATGATTTGAGTTTCTCCCATCGGAGCCAAGGTCAAGACTGAAAGAGCTTGAGTTTGGCCACGAGTAAAGAGACCTGAACCGTGCACACGAGGAAGATAGTCAACCTGCGCATCCAAAGGACGGATTTCATCAACCTTACGACCGTCAGGACGCACCTTGTCTTCCGTAATCAAACGGCGCACTTCAGCGTGTTCCATTTGTTCCAAGATTTCAGCCACATCACGCATGATACGGTCAAATTCTTCATGGTCTGCATATTTTTCTTCGTAAACCGCTGTTACTTGGTCTTTAACTGCTTGAGTTGCAGCTTCACGAGCTAATTTTTCTTCTACTTGGACCGCTTTTTGGAGGTCGCTGTTGTAAGCTGCAATGATTTCAGCTTGCAAGTCAGCGTCTACATGAAGCAATTCCACTTCTGCTTTTTCTTTACCGACTGCCGCAACGATTTCTTCTTGGAAGGCAATCAATTCTTTGACTGCTTCGTGCCCTTTCAGAAGGGCTTCCAACATGATTTCTTCTGACAATTCTTTGGCACCAGACTCAACCATGTTGATAGCGTGTTTGGTCCCAGCTACTGTCAATTCAAGAAGCGATTGCTCTGCCTGTTCTTGAGTAGGGTTGATGATGATTTGGCCATCGACATAACCCACTTGTACCCCAGCGATTGGACCGTCAAACGGAATGTCTGAGATAGAAAGTGCCAAGGATGAACCAAACATAGCTGCCATTGGAGCAGAGGCATTTTCATCGTAAGAAAGAACCGTATTGATGACTTGCACTTCGTTACGGAAACCTTCCGCAAACATAGGACGGATTGGACGGTCAATCAAACGCGCTGTCAAAGTTGCATCTGTCGAAGGACGCCCTTCACGTTTCATAAAACCACCAGGAAACTTCCCAGCCGCATACATTTTTTCTTCGTAGTTGACTTGAAGTGGGAAGAAATCCCCAGTTGCCATTTTCTTAGACATAACGGCAGCAGTCAAGACAGTTGACTCACCGTAACGGACGACAACAGAGCCATTTGCTTGCTTAGCAACCTGACCAGTCTCTACGATTAACTCACGACCCGCAAAAGTCGTTTGAAACACATGTTTTGTCATTTTAATCCCCTTTGGATTGATGAAATTATACGCCTTGCCTACAAAGATCAAGATACTAAGCCGTTAAGCAACTCAAAGGAAAATAGGAATCGAACGACGGAGCGACTGCTCCTAGGTAGATTTATCTTTTTCCACAGAGTTGTAGGCGTGTTCAATTAATCAAGATATTTTGGACGGTTCGGCTTACCGAACATTTCTGTAGAAAAATAGGAAGGTGACGCCGCACTCGATGAGTGCTAGGAAGCTTATCTTTTTTCCTAAGAAATGAGACCAAAATTCAATTAAGTAGTTTTTTTGATATTTCACTGGAATAGTGCGGACGGAAGGTAAAATTATCCAGTGGATGATTTTAGAAATCCAGGGAATTTCATCCCTAATTTTTGAGCCAAATGTCTCAAAAATCCCGTCTTAGATAATAACATTGTTATCATCTAAGATACCACTATAGCGTGAAATATCTTTTTATAGACACCTATTATCATGTTTTAATAAAAACTTCTATAACGAAAATACCCTCATCTTTGTATCAAGTACGTACAGAGTCTATTTTATCATATTTTTCTTAAAAAGTGCGGGCTTTTCTATTAAAAAGGAACCATTCCCCTCACCTGAGAAGAATGGTTTGCTTTTTATTATCCTAAAGACTGATGGTTGAACAAGGCATGGGTTGCTTGGTGGATGTATTTTGCTGTTTCAGCATTGTTCATGGTGTATAGATGCACACCTGCGACATCTTGGGTTACCAAGTCCACGATTTGATCCACTGCATAGGCAAGTCCTGCTGCTCTGAGTGACTCAGGGTCATGCTCATACTTGTCTAAGATGGCTTTGAATTTGCGTGGAAGGTGGATATTCTCACAAGTCTTCAAGAGACGAAGAGCCTGATTTCGATTCAGAATGGGCATGATCCCCGCATGAATAGGAACATCAATCCCTGCCAAGGTACACTTGTCTTGGAAATCGTAGAAGCGCTCATTGTCAAAGAAAAGTTGCGTTACAAGGCTTGAACAGCCTGCATCCACTTTCTTCTTGAGATTTTGAATATCTGAGATCTGATTTGGCGAGTCAGGATGCCCTTCAGGATAACAAGCTCCAATAATATCAAAGTGAGGGGCTTGTTCCTTGATGAACTCGATCAAATCCGTTGCGTAGCGGAAATCCTTTTGTGGCTCCACATCAGGGATAATATCCCCACGCAAGGCCAAGATTTTCTGTACCCCAACCTTATCCAAGTCTGCAATGGTTTCACCAACCTTGTCCTTAGTCAGATAGATGGCTGGCAAGTGGGCAATAGTTGGAATCGCCAAATCATTCTGGATAAAGTCAGCCAAACGAACCGTTGTTTCCTTGATATTAAATTTATTATTGCTGGCAGTCACACTGATAAAGTGAGGTGTCAGCTCCCGCATATCCTGCAAGGCTGAAATAATTTTATCATTAGCCACTGCTGGGTTTGGAGGGAACACTTCAAATGAAAGTGACGGTGTTTGGCGTGACATAGTCATTATCCTTTTCTTTTTGATTTCATGATTGCTGAGCCAGCTAGGGCCAAGCAGTTCCTTGATCAGTCAGTGTCAAGAGAGAAATCTTATCTTACAATTTCTCACGCGCAGCTTTTGCTGCTTCGACAAGGCGGATCAAGCTTTCTTTTGTTTCTGGAATACCGCGTGTTTTCAAACCACAGTCAGGGTTGATCCAAACTTTCTTGCTTGGTACTTTGGCAAGAATAGCATCGATTGTGTGGTCAATTTCGCCTTCATTTGGTACACGAGGTGAGTGGATATCGTAAACCCCAGGTCCCACTTCTGTTTGGAAGTTTTTCGCTTTGAGTTCGTCCAAGATTTCAAGGTTTGAACGGCTTGCTTCAAAGGAAATAACGTCCGCGTCCATGTTGTCGATAGCTGGGATGATATCTGTAAATTCTGAGTAACACATGTGGGTGTGGATTTGAGTATCTGGTGCAACTGTAGAGTGTACCAAGCGGAAGGCTGGAATAGCCCAGTCAAGGTAGTCTTCGTACCAGTCGCTACGACGGAGTGGCAATTTCTCACGGAGAGCAGCCTCGTCGATTTGGATAATCTTCACGCCAGCAGCTTCAAGGTCAAGCACTTCATCCTTGATAGCAAGAGCGATTTGAAGAGTTGAGTCCTTGATAGAGATGTCTTCACGTGGGAATGACCAGTTAAGGATGGTCACAGGTCCAGTCAACATACCTTTAACAGGTTTGTCAGTACGGCTTTGTGCGTAGCTAGACCATTTCACAGTGATTGGGTTGAGACGAGTGACGTCACCCCAGATGATTGGTGGTTTCACCCCACGCATACCGTAAGATTGTACCCAACCATTCTTAGAGAAGAGGTAACCTGACAAGTTTTGACCGAAGTACTCAACCATGTCGTTACGCTCGAACTCACCGTGTACAAGCACGTCAAACCCAACTTCTTCTTGCCATTTGATCCATTCGTCAATAGTTTCAGCAAGGAAAGCATCGTACTCTTCTTGAGACAATTCACCTTTACGGTAAGCCAAACGTTTAGCACGAACTTCTTTTGTTTGAGGGAATGAACCAATAGTTGTTGTTGGAAGAGCTGGAAGTTTGAAAGCTTCTTCTTGGATAGCTTCACGTTCAGCAAAGGCTGGCAAACGAGTGTAGTCAGCGTCTGTCAAACCAGCGATACGCGCACGAAGTTCTGCATTTTCACCAACACGTTCAGTCGCAAAGAGTTCTTTGTTAGCTGCAAGAGCTTCTGCGCCTTGACCGTTGCGGATAGCATCCAAATCACGAATTTCATCCAATTTTTCAACTGCAAAAGCAAAGTGGTTCAAGATAGCTGGTTCAAATTCTTCATTAGCAGTTGTAAATGGCACATGAAGAAGTGAGCATGAGCTTGTCAAAACAATGTTTTCAGCTGGGATTTGCTCAAGAACAGCTAAGCTCTTTTCGTAGTTGTTGCGCCAGATGTTTTTACCATTGACGATACCTGCATAAAGAGTCTTGTCTGCCGGGAAACCACCTTTAACGAGTTCAAGAGTTTTCTTACCTTCAACGAAGTCAAGACCGATGGCATCTACTGGCAAGTTCACAAGGTCAGCGTAGACGTCACGAACGTCACCGAAGTAAGTTTGAAGCAAGACTTCAAGACCTTTTTTGTCAGCCAAAAGTTTGTTGTAAAGGTTCAAGAAGAGAGCTTTTTCTTCAGCTGTCAAATCTTTGACAAGAGCCACTTCGTCGAGTTGGATGCGAGTCGCACCAAGTTCAGCCAATTTAGCAAAAACTTCTTGGTAAGCAGCCACTAAGCTATCTACGAAGTCTTCTGCTTTCACGCCTTCTTCAAAGTCTGATAATTGAAGGAAAGTGAATGGACCTACAAGAACAGGACGAGTGTTCAATCCAAGTTCTTTGGCTTCTTGGAACTCATCAAAGATCTTGTGACCTGCCAATTTAACTTGAGTGTCTTTTTCAAATTTAGGAACGATGTAGTGGTAGTTAGTGTTGAACCATTTCTTCATCGGAAGGGCACGCACGTCCCCTTTCTCTCCTTGGTAACCACGACCCAAAGCAAAGTAACGCTCAAGGTCAGACAAGTCCAAGTTTTGAACGGATGCAGGTACCACGTTGAAAAGGAAAGCTGCATCTAAGAAGTTGTCATAGTGAGAAAAGTCATTTGATGGGATTTCAGTGATGCCTTTTTCTTTGACAATGTTCCAGTGTTTTGCGCGCAATTCTTTAGCCGCAGCCAAGAGCTCTTCTTCTGAGATTTCTTTTCTAAAGTATTTTTCAGTTGTAAATTTTAATTCGCGGAATTCACCCAAACGAGGGAAACCGATGATCGTAGTTGACATGATGTGTCCTCCAAAATTTGTTATTGAAACTATCTTAACAGAAAAGAAACTGTCTGTATAATTGTAAATAATTAGGCTTTGATATAGTTTGAAACTATATCACTCTTTTGAGTAGCAAAAAAAGATTTGAGACCAGTGTCCCAAATCCTTTGTATTGCTTGTTTTGTGCCTGTATTTTAGTTGGAATGCTCAAACGAGCTATTGACGATTCTCATCAGTGACTATGGCTTGTTATTAGAAAAGACTATAGGTTGGTTTAATCAACTTTTTTCCTGTTCAAGTGGGACGACTTCTAGTGTCTTTCCTAAACTGGCTAAGACTTTTAAGACCGTATCCAACTGAGGACTAGTCTTTCCTGTCTCCATCCTAGCTATGACAGGCTGGCTTACTCCACTGAGTTCCTCTAGCTTTTTCTGACTGATACCTTGCTTATGTCTAGCCTCAATCAACTCACTCATAATAGCCACTCGCATATCACTTTCAAGAATTTCCTCCTTGGTAAAGAGTTCTGTTCGGACATCCTTCCAATTACTTCCAATGGCACTATTCTTCATCACTTAACCCTCTTTCTTTTATGTCCTTCAGTTCACGCTTGGCTTTTTCAATTTCTCTTCTAGGAGTTTTCTGAGTCTTTTTGACAAAATGATGTAAGAGAACAAAACTCCCATCAAGCCACGCTACAAATAAAATCCTATCCCTCAGAGGTCTTAGTTCCCAAATCTCATCTTCCAAATGTTTGATATAGGGTTCACCAGCTCTAGTCCCATGCTGACTAAGCAACTCGATATAGTCGTTTAGTTTATTGAGTTTGATGCGACAGTCCTTACTCTTCTTTCTAGCCAATTCTCTCATATAATCTAAGACTGGCTCATTTCCATTTTTGTCCTTATAGAAGTAAATCGTATGCACCAAGCAACCTCTTTTCAATTTAATTATAACTTAAAAGTTATTAAAAGTAAATTCTAATACCCATAAAAACAAGACCTTAGAAAAACTCTAAAGGTCTCATCTTTATTATTCGAAAAAATTACGAGAGGAGTTATAAATTGGAGATAATCCTGACTCTTACTCCAGCTCAATCCCTTTCTCTCGGAGATTTGCCAGACACTCCTCATAGTAGGCTGTGTCATGTTCGCTATAGATAGGATTCCCCAACTTTTCCTCAGGCAAATCNTCATAAGGATGACAGATCTTGCCACGATAGTTCTTGTCCAGCCACTCTGGACTGACATTGTAGCCACGGTCAGCCATTTCCTCCATGATCAAGCGATGATAAGCATAGAGATGATAGGGAGAGTGGGTAAAGACATAGTCCACCGTCGCATGCTTTCTCCCCCAGCCATTGCCACGAAGGGCGCAGCACTCTCGATGTTGCCCCAAGAGCTGAGGACGGGGAAGTTGTGGAATCAAAGCCTCATGCCAAAGTCTCATGGGAGTCTCCTTTCAGTAAGGTCGAATGTTGCAAGTAGGTATTCGGATAGCGATCCAGCAAGTCTCGAGTCTTAGCAATCAAGTCTTCCTTAGAAGCCTGACCAAAGCGGTAGCGATCCAGCAAGAGCATATAGTCCTTTCGCTCAGCATCTGTCGCTTTCTTTTTGAAATAGCCCCAAATATGCTGAAAGGCATTGCAAACCTGACCTCTATGTTCAGGGATTTGACAGGCACGGTCGATCAGTTCTTGAACCTGACTCAGCTCCACCACTTCTTGCTTGAGATACTGGCGAATGTCCTTGTAAATATTGCTGGAATGGCTCAAAACGAGGTATTTGTTTCTAGCCCAGAGTTGCTGACACTGGGATTTTTGGTTAATTTGTTCCATCTTTCTCCTTACTTTCTATCAGTTTCCAGGAAATATGGAAACAAAGTTGTACCTTAAAAATGAGCGAATAAATAGTGTTTTTTGTAGTTCCTGATTTTTCTAATAAACCTTGTTCGACAACCCCTTAAATACCTGAATAAGTCTCTACTAACAACTGAATCTTACGTAAAACTTCTTGTTTTTTCCGTTCACGCGCTCCCTGTCTACGAGAAGTTGGTGGAATAA
This sequence comes from Streptococcus oralis, assembly GCF_003942875.1. Lineage (GTDB taxonomy): Bacteria > Bacillota > Bacilli > Lactobacillales > Streptococcaceae > Streptococcus > Streptococcus oralis_BX. Next base: position 378,706 of record NZ_RMVK01000001.1, read on the forward strand.
TCGAATCCAAATCAGTACCACTATTTTCAGCATAACCTCGTTGAATTGATTTGTCGATAAACAATTGATAGTCATCTACAAGTTTCTCAGCCTCAGCTAGGTCTTGAATCGCGATTTTCTTGCGCTCCTTGCCATATTCGTAGAAAGCATGGATAATCCCATCATGGTCTTTCAATTTTTGCAAATCGGTGTCATTGATAAATCCAATAACCAACTCTTCTTTGGCACGGATATCAATACTAGAACGAATCACACGACTAACTTCTGCTTTCATTACTTCTTTAGACTCAGAATTCTTCGATTTTTCAACAATCAATGCCAAGATATAGTCTAGGTTAATCTCATCAGTTTTTAGTAACTCAATTTCAAATTCGACATCTGAAAGGTCAACATCCAAATCCTTAGTCTTTTCATAGTTTTTAAGATTCAAAAATTCATCTCGAATTTCCACATAGGCACTTCTTAAATCTTGAAGATAACCTTCAGAAATAGGTTTGTCGATTTCTTGGAATTCGTCATAATTTCTAAGAACATTATCAAGTTTCAATAACTCACCAAATAACTTAACAAACTCTTTTTTATCGTGCTCTGTTTCAATCTCTTGCGGATTTGGGAATTTTTCCAGAATTTCCTGACAAACCGCAGTATAGCCTTTGACCTCAATACCTGTTACTTGGTCAACGAAACCATCCATGTATTCACTAAAACTTTTTTCTAAGATGATTTCAAGCTTATTTGTATCTCCAAAAGTCTTAATAGCTTCTTGCGTAGCCTTTTCTAAATCACGGAAACAAACGATATTGCCAAAAGGTTTAACCTCGTTAAAAATTCGATTAGTTCTAGAGAATGCCTGAATCAATCCATGATAACGAAGATTTTTATCGACAAAGAGAGTATTCATCGTTGGAGCATCAAATCCCGTCAAGAACATTCCCACTACAATCAGTAAATCCACTTCCTTAGACTTAACTCGTTTTGAAAGGTCTCGATAATAATTTTGAAACTCTTTCCCATCAGTCGAAAAGTTGGTCTTGAACATTTGATTATAGTCATAGATTGCTTTAGAAAGAAACTCTTTAGATGAAAGAGACATGGCTGTATCTTGAGGGTCTAGCTCTTCATCTTGAATCTCTCCATAAGCTGACTGTTCTTCGTTAGGCGCAAAGCTAAAGATAGTAGCGACCTTCAAACGCTTAACTTCTGGTAGAGTAGCCTGTTGCTGCTGGAGTTCTTCATAGTATAGTTTCGCAGCTTCAATACTTTGTACAGCCAGCATAGCATTAAAACCTTGCATCTTCTTTTGTTTATGAGTGTAATATTTACTCCGATGCGTTTTATCATTATAAACTCTCAACAGGTACTCAGTGATGGTTGCAATCCGTTCTGGATGCAAAAGGAGTTCCTTCTCCATCTTTTTGAGTTTCTTCTCATCAATCTCTCGGCCGACTGCCGTTTCTGCTTCTCTATATTTATTGATTTCAGGTTTGATATAGTTATAGTCAACCTTGAACTTCAACACTTTTTTATCTCGAATAGCATCCGTGATAACATAGTTATGAAGTTGTTCTCCAAAAACTTCCTGTGTCGTTTCACCCGTTAAACTATTTTCTGGGAAAATCGGTGTCCCTGTAAATCCAAATAAGGCGTACTGTTTAAAGGATTTTTTAATGCGCTTCTGTGCCTTCCCAAACTGAGATCGATGACACTCATCAAAGATTAAAACACATTTTTTTCCATAGATTTCATGATTTGGATTTGCTGTTATAAATTTGTTTAACTTTTGAATAGTTGTGACAACAATTTTCCCATCATTTTCTTCAATACTTCGTTGGAGTTCTTTTGTATTGTTACTACCATTGACTGAATTTGGTTGGAATTTTTGATATTCCTTCATGGTTTGATAGTCTAAGTCTTTTCTATCTACGACGAATATCACTTTATCAATATAGTCCAACTCTGTTGCCAAACGAGCAGTTTTAAAGCTGGTCAAGGTTTTCCCTGAACCCGTCGTATGCCAGATATAGCCACAGGCATTGATAGTACCAAAGTTCTTCATCTCATTAGATGAATGAATCTTGCGTATGATACTCTCAGTAGCTGCTATCTGATAAGGACGCATGATGAGCAAGGTATTATCAGCGTCAAAAACACAATACTTGGTCAATACCTCCAAAAGGACTCGCTTGCTCAAGAAAGTGACAGTAAAGTCTTCCAGATCGTGGATTGTTTTATTCTTACGGTCTGCCCATTCACAGGTGAACTCATAGTGATTTTTATTTTGAGCAGTCGTATTAGCAAAGTAGCGTGTATAAGTCCCATTGGAAATCACAAAAATCTGAATATATTTGTATAAAGAATTCTCGCTATTAAAACTTTCCTTACTATATCTATGGATTTGTTCAAAAGCTTCTTTAAGACTAACACCACGTCTTTTCAATTCAATCTGAACTAAAGGAAGTCCATTTACCAATATGGTGACATCATAACGATTGGTATGGCTACCCACCTGGGTCACTTGATTGATGACCTGCATGCTGTTGTTATGAATGTTTTTCTTATCAAGGATGAAAATATTTTTAATTCGTCCATCATCAAAGACAAAATCATAGATATAATTCTCTTGGATTTTTCGAGTTTTTTCAACTAATCCTTCATTGGGACAATCCAGATACTCTACTACAAAGCGATCCCACTCAGCATTCGTAAAAGTCACCTTATTGAGTTTTTCTATTTGCACCTTGGCATTTGCTAAGAGCTCTTCAGGTGTATGGATATCTAGTCGTTCGTAGTTAAGATAATTAACCAAATCAGAAATCAGCTGATTTTCTAGATCAGCCTCAGACTGATATTCTCTATCTGTGCGATACTCTGGTTGATACTCAGCCAAGAGAATCCCCTCATTTGTTTCCGCAATTACTTCATGTACTTTTGAATAATCAACCATTTTCATTTTCCTCTTTTTGGTTAAATTTATATTTTATTTCAAAACTATTGAATAATTCTATTAAGGTATTTTTTTCTCGTTCTTGCAATTCTCTAAACTCTAAGTCCGATTGACGATTATGAGTGAATAAATCAATCCTTTGAGCATATGGTTCTATATTTTCTTTGGTAATCTCCTCACCAACTACCTCTAATCCTAATAAAACCTCCTCCCATCTACGATAACCTAAAAATGTAGCTGTTTTTTCTAACAGATTTCTAAACAAAGCATAATGAAATTTTTCTACTCGTCCATTGTCTACAGCTCTACGTAATTCTTCTCTTACCTTTAGATGATAACCAAACGGAGAATCCTTCTCAACATCAGTCAAGATATATTTTATTCCATCGTTATTTTCAATCTCTTTTTTCATTACATAGAAGCAGGGTTTCTTAATTCTTCTTTCAAATCTGATTTCATTATATAAGACGTTGTAGAAAAGTGGTTGGTGAGTAGAAAGTATAAACTTCAAATCTGTATTTCCAGATTTTGCAATGACATCCTTTAAAAAAATTGCGGAATTAATGATATTGTTATCATCTAATGAAGAAATTGGATCGTCTATATAAATATAATTAAAGTTTTGAAAGTCAGAGTCAATTTCTGAGTCGCTCAATTCTTCAATAATAAGTTCTAAGAGAGTAATGAATATAGACCAAACAAAAATTCTTTCCTCTCCCCTAGAAATTTTGACCGTTTCACCATCTACAGTAAAACGAATGCTTTTGAAATTACTTTTTATTCTTGGTAAACGTTGTCCCCCAATAATATCAATAACTGGATTACCAAAGTTATCAACAACCTGCTCTTCAATATCCTCAAAAATAGGAGCTATTAAGTCACCGACATATTTCTGGAAAGTTATAATAACTTGATCAAATTGTTGCTGGTTTTCCAAAAAATTACCAAAATAGGTACGTTTATCATATTTAAGATAACGATTTTCATCATTTTCTAAATCATTTTCCCAAGTAAAAAGATCTTCTGTAAAGGCATTAAAATAAAGTATTTTCTTTACTTTTGACTCTTCATCATTTTCCGAGATATTTAATTTATCCTTTAAAATTGTAGATAGCCTCGTTTTCCCTGTAGCATTAAAAGCATAAATTAAATGCACCTTCTTATCACTTGAAATCAGATCATCTGCAACATCTTCCAATGTATTAAATACTTTATCATCCGCCATTATTCACTTTTCCTTATTCATTAAAATTGAGTAATTGATTTCTCCAATATTCATACTGTTTCTGTCTTAGTTTGATTTCTTTTGGAAGACCCTCGAAAAGAGAGTGAGTTAAGATGTTGAATTTATCAAGTATGGAGACGATTCTTTCTTGTTCTGTAAGAGACGGGAGGATGATTTGAAATTTTTCTATATCCTTCGAATTGATACGAATAACTTTTGTGCCCGTCACTTTTCTTTCCTTTTGAGTTTGAAAAGAAGTAGATCTCAGCCAATAATTTAAGTAACGTGAGTTTTGGGTAGTTTGAATGATATAACTATCTCCAGAAATACCGATTTCTTCTTTTCCTTCCCAAACAATTGCTTTTCCAACATCTTCAACATTCTCAGATGTAGTTGCCATTACCAAGTCATTTGGTTGTGCTTTTTTTAACTTTTTGAACACTATTTCTCTAGTTTTTGAGAGAGTTTCAGAGACTGAAAAATCGTATTTAGTGTAAATTTGTCCGTAGTGGATAACAGATTTCCCAATTTCCGTAAAATCTTTCTTCTGAAGTCCGTTTCCTCTTACAAAGTCACATATAGCTCCCAACTCCACTCGAATCGGACCAAATACCCAGTTCAAGAGCCTAATCAGGTCTTGTCTGTACTGTACTGTACTGTCAGTGTACACGCCTTCGGCGGTGAATGTCAAGAGTTTTTCTCTGAAATATTCATACTGTTTTTGACGTAGATCAATCTCCTTGGGAAGTCCTATATTTAGGTTATTACAAACCATATCGAAGTTGTCTAGAACTTGAACAATACGGGATTGGATTTCGAGGGAGGGAACTGGGATTCTAAAATCTCTAATCATTTTTAAATTTAAACCTCCTCTAGTTCCTTCACCAGAAGAAATATCTCGAAGCTTTTGATATTGTCCTTTTAAATAATAATATAAATAATGACTATTTATATCATCATTTGAAACTATTGAACATAATGATTGATTAGTACACAATTCAACTTTTGTAATAGCCACTGTTCCTCGTGTTTTGCCCTGTCCCGCTAAGGCAATAACAACTGTGTCTATTGGAACAACTTTAGTACTGCAACTGTCATAACCTTCTTGAGTAATTTTTTTCTCTGTATCATAAACAAAACCTTTGTTTACTTCTCCTGAGCTCATCCACGGAATAGTTCCATTTTCCCAATACGAAGAATTGGAAGTCCTTGGAGTAGCTCCCGCTAAACATTCCGCCACTTCCCTCAACGTCTTCCACTCAACCTGATAGACCTCATCCTCAAATGATAAGAGTTTATCTCTATAAAAAGAATATTGCTTTTTACGTGAGGTCAATTCTGAGGTCAATTCTGAGGTCAATTCTGTAACATACCCAGTCATTTTGTCAAGTATTTGCACTATTTTTTCTTGAATTTCTAGAGGAGGAATTGGGATTTTGATTTTTTTCATTTCAGCCATTGAAACACTTTTAACTGTTCCTCCTGCTTTTCGCCTTTCTATTTCCTTTTTAATATTTTCAGACTCAAACAAATACATCAAAAATTTAGAACATATCTGCTCTTTTTTAGGTTTAATAGCATAAACTCCTTCTTTTATATTCCAATTAGTTGGAGTTTTTTCAATTATGGCAACATTTCCTATTGTACCAGTACCCGTAAAAAGAACATCTCCAATTTCAAGATTAGATCGATTCTGACATAACATCAATCCATCATTATTTATTAAATCTGTCTTTTCAGATGGAACAATTTTATGTCCTCTTATTTCTCTTACAGTAATATAATAATTCGAAGCGTCAGAAGTATTTAATTGAAAAAATTTACGAGGATTTAAACCTGTTTTTATGGAATGTGCCACTTCCCCCAACTCTTTCCACTCAACGGAACAGTTTTGGATTTCTTCTAGGATGTTCATCACTTACCTCCTTCCTTGGCTAGATTTTCAATGCTTTTAATTTCTTTGAGGTAATCTTTTTCAACTTGACTAAGGGTCTTGGCTTGGTAGCTCTTATACTCCTTATCTACCTTCTGCTTCATCTGTTCACGAGAGATCGAACCACTGTTAGCTAGCAAGTCTTCCCCAGTAGCCTGAAGGATACGATCCACATGCATCACCCAGTCCGCCATAGTCATGACTTCCTCTCGCTCTGCCTGTCTTTCAGCAAAGTCTAGATATCCTGATACAAGCTGATTAAGCCCACGGAGTTCCTTTTCTGTCAGATAGTTCTTGGCAACTTTTGCTTCAGATAGAGTAGGGAGATCTCCCTTAAAAGTGGTCAAGCCCATAAACTCCTTTTCGCTATCAACACGGTTATAAATGAGTTCACTCGCAGTATTGTGGTGAATGGCATAATGCATCTTGTTTTGAACCGTCGCAAAGAATTTCTTTGCCTCTGGTGAATTTGCATTGTAGTCACTTGATGTAGCAAAGAGATCCAAGACCTGACGGTAAAAGACTTTTTCACTCGAGCGAATGTCTCGAATTCTTTCAAGAAGTTCTTTAAAGTAAGAGCCCCCACCCAAATTTTTCAAGCGCTCATCATCCATAGCAAAGCCCTTGATCAGATACTCTTTCAAGACTGTCGAAGCATAGTGTCTGAACTGAATGCCACGAGGGGAACGCACTCGATAACCAATCGCCAAAATCATATCAAGATTATAGTAGGCGACTTTTTTTGACTGAGTTTTACCAGCCATTGCACCGTGACGAGTGGTTGTCAACTGATAGTTGACAACCACTGCTTCATCCAGTTCACCATCTTCAAAGATAGCCTTGATATGTTTACTAATATTTTGCTTGGAAGTCTGAAAGAGCTCAGCTAGTTCTTGTTGGGTCAGCCAGACCGTTCCATTATCCAGATGAAGCTCAATAGCGGACTGACCATCATCTGTTCTGTAAAGAATCACATCATTTGCCATGGCTCAATTCCTCTACAATTCTATCTATCTCTGCACGCAAGTGGTCAATCTTAGTAACAGTCTCAGCGATTTCTTTATTAAGCACATCAATATCAATCTTCTCACGGGTATCTTCTTGTTCGACATAGGTTGAGACAGATAGATTATAATCCTGCTCTGAACCAATCACCTCATTATCAACAAGAGTTGCTTTATAGTCAACATTTTGATAATTAGAGAACAATTCAACTATGTGCTCTATATTGCTATCCGTCAAGACATTGTTATTGGTCTCTTTTTTGAATTCTTTACTCGCATCAATAAAGAGGGTTTTATTTTCAAGCTTATTTTTCGCTAGAACCAAAATCGTAGTTGCGATAGAAGTCCCAAAGAAGAGATTATCTGGAAGGGCAATGACTGCTTCAACAAAATTATTATCTACTAGATACTGACGAATGGTCTTTTCAGCACCACCACGATAGAAAATGCCTGGGAAACAAACAATGGCTGCTCGACCTTTATTAGACAAGTGGTTGAGACTATGCATGATAAAGGCAAAGTCAGCTTTTGACTTAGGAGCTAACTTACCAGCTGGCGCAAAACGGTCATCGTTTATCAGAGTTGGATCTCCATCTCCCACCCATTTAACAGAATACGGAGGGTTAGAAACGATAGCATCAAATGGCTTTTCTTCCAGATGCTGAGGATTTAAAAGGGTGTCTCCTCGCTTAATGTCAAAGTTATTGTAGTTGATATTGTGCAAGAACATATTCATACGAGCCAAGTTGTAGTTGGTCATATTGATTTCCTGACCAAAGAAACCATCCTCTAGGATATGGTCTTCGTATTGTTTTTTCATCTGGAGCAAGAGGGAGCCTGATCCACATGTTGGGTCATAGACCTTGTTAATCTTGTCTTTTCCAACCATGACTAGGCGAGCTAGTAATTTAGAAACCGTCTGAGGTGTGAAAAATTCACCCCCGCTTTTTCCTGCATTACTGGCATAGTTAGAAATCAAGAACTCATAGGCATCTCCAAAGGCATCAATGTCATTTTCCTCAAAGTTTCCAAAGTTAATACTATTGATACCATTAAGAATATCAGAAAGGCGTTTATTTTTTTCTGGAACGCTTCCACCAAGGATGTTGCTTCGGGTATCCAAGTTATCAAACAAACCTTTGATATCATCCTCTGATTTGAAACCAATCGCTGACTTCTCAATAGCTTGGAAAATATTGGCCAATTCTTCGTTTAAGTTTTCATTTTGCGAGGCATTCTTGACCACATTTTCAAAGAGTTGACTCGGAAGGATAAAGAATCCCTTATCCTCAACTGTACCTGGTTTGAAATCTTGCTCAGCTTCTTGGTCACTTATGTCAGCATAACGGAATTCTAAGTCCCCAGCCTCATGCTCCGCACGGTCAAAATAGTCTGCCATGTGCTCTGAAATAAAACGATAGAACAGAATTCCTAGGATATATTGCTTAAAATCCCAACCATCTACAGCTCCACGCACATCGTCCGCAATCGCCCAAATTTTACGATGCAGTTCCTTGCGTTCTGCATTTTCTTTACTTGCCATTTTTACTTTCCTTAATTAATGTATTATCTTTTCTATTTTATCATATTTCAAGAAAAACCACTCGACCTAGGGAGGACGAGTGGGCTATAAACTATTCTTAACTTTATTAAGGTAGTAGAACTTCTTCCATACCATCCTTATCATCACTCTTTACGAATACAATATTCCGTTTACCTGTTAACTCTATCAGTTTTTCCTTCCCAAGAATGATTACGAGATTCTTTATAATCGAACGTTTAGCTGGTTCATCAAAATAAGTGAAAATAAACCGATATAGATACTCACCTTTCTCTGCTAGTTCAAAACATTTTTGAAAAATCTCTTTATCTAACGGATCTACTGAATGACCAAAAACAACAATGTTCTTTGAAGGTAAAACTTCCGTAGAATCAGTCCAACCTACAAAAGGCGTATTTTTTCCAATATAAATTGGAATAATAAAAACTTCTTCAAACTTATTACCAGTTTCTTTAACAACTCTTTGATAATACTTTTGGTAAGGAATCAAATCACTGTTAACATCACTTTCTTTATCTTCAATTCCAAAGACCATAGTATTAATTCCACTGAAGGTTCTATCTAAATCAATTCGGCCATGTATAAAATGAGTTAGTTTCTCATAAGTCTTAAATAGATATCTCGAAGTATTAGTATAATTAAAATTTAATACATAGGTATATGATAAATCAGGTATTGCATCCAAGGCTGTTGGTTTGGATTTAATGCTCCTAACTCCAAAATCAAGAAAGTCCAAATAAGACAGATAGATTTCTAAAAGTTCAATTAATAAATCAAGTTGCCTGATAAATTCATTATTAAATTTTTCAAGTGCAACTTCTCTTTCTAAAGAACTCCAGTCTTCCTCTTTATACAAGGAAATAAAACATCTCGCAACAAATGCTTTTGAACTATAATTTTTTTCTCTTACTAATTGATCTTCAAGTGCCCAAAATTGATTTTCAGGTGCAATTTGAAAAAGTAAATCATTATTCTCCTTAAAATACATAATTGATTCTACAAGTTGCGAAATCATTATTTCAAGATTAGACCAATTATCTCCAAGAGTACCTTTATTCTCATTAATAAATTTCAAATATAAATTATCTTTGTATTTCTCAATCTTTATATTTTTATCTTTTAAAAACTCCAGTAACCCCTCATCTGGATTAGAAAATAATTGTTTTTCAAAGTCAATAAAATCGGTATATTTTGTTTTTCGCCCCATTGCAATATCAAAGCCATTACCTAGAATTAAAATTGTATCTGCCATGATTTTTTCTCCTCTACATTATAGATAATTATCAAAATTATACCACGAATCCACCAAAAAACGCCTTTAGATAATAATATATGTAAAGACGTTTGTTTTTATCCTGCTACTTGTTCTATTTCTTCTACTTTAACTTTCTTCTCCTTCTTACTTGAACTAGTCAATCGTCTCTTACTGTCTCTAATTGTGTTTATATTTTAAGAGAATTTACTTATTTATCTCTTGTAAACTCCCCTACTCCAACCGGCTTTTAACCTTCTTCTTAGTCAAGGTACGGTCGTTTTGATTGGAGAGAGCTTTGATACGAGCTTCGAGAAGGGTTTTCCTTCCTGCCTCTGTTCGTGTGTAGACGAGATGATAACGTCCGATAGTCGGCGTCAGAAAGTCAAGGAATTTCTGTGCTTCTTCCTTGCGCTTCTCAAAAAGACTAGGCACGACATAGTAAGGTGACTGACCTTGTCGGACTTTCTCTGCCTTCAAGAGATAGCGCTGGTTGTCCACTGGAGCAAAGAACTCTCCCACAGTCTGCGCAAACAGCTCCTTGTCCCTCATGCTTCCTCCCTTGAGGTAGGCGAAAACCATATAATTTTCCTTGTCCTCCTCTACCTGAACACGGGATTGATCATCCGTTAGATGCCCCGAATCTAGCAGAGCCTTTCGGATCTGCTCACCCAGAGACTGCAAGCGTTTATAGGGACTCTTATAGCGGAGGTAGCGCCAAGATGCAAAGCCCAAAAAGAGGAGACATGCTGTCGTAAGCCACCAAACACCGATCAATCTCAGTCTAAATAGCAAGACCAACAAATCCACTGCCAACAAGAGCAATGACATGCGAACCCATTTTAATGCATCAAGCAAGAGCATGACTGGGACCTTCTGTTTTTGAGCCGCGACTTCTGTAACTACCTCGAACTGATCCGCTACAACAAGAGCTTCCTGCCATTTTTTTCTCAAGCCTGCTCGATCCTTGGAGAGACTCTTAACTCGCTCATTGTACTCACTAATTTGCTGTTTCTTAAAAGGGGGCTTTGGAAAATCCAAACGATCCAAACCGGTCTCAATACTCTCCTGATTATAGGCCAATCCAAGAAAATGCTCCATCCGTCGCGACAAGGTCTGCAGATCCTGATTGCTCTCTGGTCTAGGCTCCTCACCAGGAAGAGTGATAAGTGCTTGCGCTTGAACGGCTACCAGATGCCAGATGTTGCTGGTCTTTTCTGGATGTCCCGACCAGATACGAATGGCACGCCCGCGCATCTGGTTACTCAGCATAAAGCTCCCCACAAAGCTTCCGAGGATTAGGGAATTAACACAAGGAGCATCCCAACCCTCTCCGAGGAGAGATTTGGTTCCGACTAGGACTTGAATCCGCCCTCGTTGAAAAAGCTCCGTCACTGCCGCTACGATTCCCTTAGCTGAGCTCGGAAAACTAACCTGCACATAATCTTTTGGATCCAAGTGACCAATAGGTGAGAAACTAAGAGGAACCTGAGGCAAGAGCTCCTTCAACTCTGCTGCCACATCGGTAGGCAAAATAACGACACTACCTGACAAGACAGCCAAAGACACAGGTATCTCTTGCTCCTGAGCTTTTCGACGAATGCTTTCAAAATAAGGGAGAACCCCCAACTGAGAAATGGTTGCCTGATTATCTCCCAGATAGGTGGCAAAATCCTTGCGAATATAGTCAGCTAGTACTAACTGTCTCAGTTCCTGACCTAGACTCTCATACTCTGCCCAGAAGATATCGGCAATGGCAGACAACTTCCCCAGAGATTGGGTTAAAAGTTGGTCAGAAGCCTTGGACTTAACTAGATAAACCTGACGTTTTTCCACCAACCCACGCGCCTTCAAGTCAGCCTCTAACTTTTTCCTATATCCATCTGGATCCTCATACCAATCTGGTGTCTGATAGAGTATGCTCTGCAACAGCGTCTCCAGCCAGTAGGAGGTCAATGCTGGAAGCTTCTGGGTTCCCAGTAAATTTTGTAAAGAGGGAGGAATCGTTAACCCCTGAGAATGCATATAAATCAACACAGCAGACAAGTACTTGGGATCTTCTAAAAGCAAATCAGATGAAATATCCCCTTTGAGGACCTTAGATCCTGCTACAAATGTTTGAAAATCAGGATCGACTATAAGGTGATGAATATAGTCCCACTTAGTCTTCTCAAACCGTTTGAGACGTTCCGCCTCTTCAGCTGTTGGTGAACACATATAGACAAAATCCTGATGAGGGCAAAGAGTGTCTTCCTTGACTAGTTCAGGTACCATGATTTCCTGATCGATCTCCCCACACATACGGATATAGCGTTCCCAAAGTTCAGGCTCACTGTCATAAGGTGGTGTCGCTGTCAGGGAGATGAGTTTCAGCGGTCCATACTGCTTGCGAAAGGCTCCCAGACTTTTCCACCATTCATTGCGCAGGTGGTGGCATTCGTCCAAACAAAGAGTCGCAACTTTCTGAGCTCTTAGGCTTGCAAACAAATCAAACCCCACAAAATCCTCTGCTTCTCCATCTTCTTGTGATTGAAGTTGGTTCATGGCACTATGAAAAGCCTGATAGGTCACAATCGTTAATGCCTTCATCTCCTTTAAGTTTTGGGAAACGAGGTCTGAAAGCCTCTGACCATCCTCTAGAAAAGTAGCTTGAATCCTATCTACCCATTGTTCACGAATGGTGACAGTCGGAACTAAGATGAGGGCTGGGTTGTCAAAACGAGCGATTAACTCGATACCTATGGTTGTCTTTCCAGACCCTGGAGCAGCCACTAGATGAACATGACCGTCTGCTTGATAGTCCTGAAAACGATCCAAGACCTGTTTTTGATATTGGCGCCAGCTTCCTTTAAAGTTTAAACCTAACATGATACCCCTCATTCTATACCGTCTTTTTCTTATTCTCATTTTACCACACTTATTTCTCCAGTCAGATAATCCAGATAGTTTTTCTCCATAAAATATGGTATAGTAGAATCATACTATCTATGAGGAGTTTACATGTCACAGGATAAGCAAATGAAAGCTGTTTCTCCCCTTCTACAGCAAGTCATCAATATTTCATCTATCGTCGGGGGAGTCGGCACCTTGATTTTCTGTATTTGGGCCTATCAGGCAGGAGTGTTACAGTCCAAGGAAACCCTATCGGCCTTTATCCAGCAAGCTGGGGTTTGGGGGCCACCTCTCTTTATCTTTTTACAGATCCTACAAACCGTCGTTCCGATCATTCCGGGAGCTTTGACCTCAGTGGCTGGGGTCTTTATTTACGGCCACATCATTGGAACCATCTATAACTATATCGGCATCGTGATTGGCTGTGCCATTATCTTTTACCTCGTCCGTCTCTATGGAGCTGCCTTTGTCCAGTCCGTCGTCAGCAAGCGCACCTATGACAAGTACATCGGTTGGTTAGATAAAGGCAACCGTTTCGAGCGGTTCTTTATCTTTATGATGATATGGCCAGTTAGCCCAGCTGACTTTCTCTGCATGCTGGCTGCCCTGACCAAGATGACCTTCAAGCGCTATATGATTATCATCATTCTGACCAAGCCCTTTACCCTAGTGGTTTATACTTATGGTTTGACTTATATTATTGATTTCTTCTGGCAGATGTTTTGAGAATAGAAAAATCCGTTTGGTTTCCCAAGCGGATGTTTTGTTTGTTTTATTTTGCGACACTCTTAGCAAGGACAAAGTTCCCAAGTGTGGCAGAACCATTTCCAGCAACTGCTGGAGTCACGATATAGTCACGCACATCTGGTACTGGTAGGTAACCATTGAGAAGAGCTGTGAATTTCTCACGCACACGGTCCAGCATGTGTTGTTGGGCCATAACCCCACCACCAAAGACGATGACGTCTGGACGGAACGTCACGGTAGCATTGACCGCAGCCTGAGCGATATAGTAGGCTTGAACATCCCAGACAGAACTGTTGAGTTCGATGTTTTCGCCACGAACACCTGTACGGGCTTCGAGACTTGGACCAGCCGCAAAGCCTTCCAAACAGCCCTTGTGGAATGGACAGACGCCGTTAAATTCTTTTTCCACATCCATTGGGTGTTTAGCCACATAGTAGTGACCCATCTCAGGGTGACCCACACCACCGATAAACTCACCACGTTGGATAACACCTGCACCGATACCTGTACCGATCGTGTAGTAAACCAAGTTTTCGATACGACCACCAGCATTGTTACGAGCAACCACTTCACCATAGGCAGAGCTGTTCACGTCAGTTGTGAAATACATGGGTACGTTGAGGGCACGACGTAGGGCACCAAGTAGGTCTACATTTGCCCAGTGAGGTTTTGGAGTCGTTGTGATAAAGCCGTAGGTTTTTGAGTTTTTGTCGATATCGATAGGACCAAAGGAACCGATGGCAAGACCTGCAAGATTATCGAATTTTGAAAAGAATTCGATGGTTTTATCGATGGTCTCGATAGGAGTTGTTGTAGGAAACTGTGTTTTTTCTACAACGTTAAAATTTTCATCCCCGACAGCACAGACAAACTTTGTACCGCCCGCTTCTAAGCTTCCATATAATTTTGTCATGATAAACCTCTTATCTTTGTTTTCTCTATTATAGCACATTTTAAAGGGCTAGATTTCTCAATATTTTAGATTTTCCTCTGTAAATCTTACCATCCAAGTAAAAACGAACAAACATAATATTTGTTCGTTTTGTTTTTAAATCTGATTTTCGAAGAGGACTAGGCTTTCACTTCGATGATAGCGTCACCCTTGACAACTGAACCGCTTGCGACTGGTGTCACAGAAGCGTAGTCTGCTGTGTTGGTTACGATAACCATTGTTGTGTCGTCAAGACCTGCAGCAGCGATTTTGTTTGAGTCAAAGGTTCCAAGAACGTCACCAGCTTTGACCTTGTCGCCTTGAGCAACTTTTTGTTCAAAGCCTTCACCGTTCATAGTTACCGTATCGATACCAACGTGGATCAAGATCTCAGCTCCGTTTGCTGTCTTCAAACCGTAAGCATGTCCTGTGGCAAAAGCGATCGATACTTCTGCATCAGCTGGTGCGTAAACCACGCCTTGGCTTGGTTTTACAGCAATCCCTTGTCCCATTGCACCACTTGAAAAGACTGGATCATCAACATTCTCAAGAGCAACTACGTCCCCAACGATTGGAGTTTGGATTGTTTCGTTTTGAGGAGCTACTGGAATGTTACCAGTTGTTTCTTCTTGAACCAAACGTTCTGTCGCTACTTCAGAAGCAACTTCTTTTTCATCCTCGTAACCAAACATGTATGTAAGGGCAAAACCAAGAACGAATGATACAGCTACCATAAGAAGGTATTGTAGCAATTGACCGTTACCAACGTACAACATTGTACCAGGGATGATGGTGATACCATTACCAGTACCAGCAAGTCCAAGGATAGAAGCCAATCCACCACCGATAGCACCAGCGATCAATGAAAGGAAGAATGGTTTACGGAAACGTAAGTTTACCCCGAAGATAGCAGGCTCTGTAATACCGAGGAAGGCAGAAAGAGCAGCTGGGAAAGCTAGTGTTTTCAGTTTAGGATTCTTCGTTTTAACACCAACCGCAACAGTTGCAGCCCCTTGAGCTGTCATCGCTGCAGTGATGATGGCGTTGAATGGGTTGGCATGGTCCGCAGCAAGCAATTGTACTTCAAGCAAGTTGAAGATGTGGTGCACACCTGATACGACGATCAATTGGTGAACCCCACCGATGACCAAACCACCAAGACCAAATGGCAAGGCAAGAATCGCTTTTGTTCCGAGAAGGATGTAGTTTTCAACAACGTGGAAGACTGGTCCGATGACAAAGAGTCCAAGGATAGACATGACCAAAAGTGTCACGAACGGTGTCACCAAGAGATCCAAGACATCTGGGACCACTTTGCGGAGAGCTTTTTCAAACTTGGATCCGACCACCCCAATGATGAAGGCTGGAAGAACAGAACCTTGCAAACCAACAACAGGAATGAAGCCAAAGAAGTTCATAGCTGTTACTTCACCACCTGATGCTACTGCCCAAGCGTTTGGAAGCGAACCAGAAACCAGCATCATACCGAGGACGATACCAACAGCTGGGTTACCACCGAATACGCGGAAGGTTGACCATACAACCAAACCTGGCAAGATGATGAAGGCTGTATCTGTGAGGATTTGGCTGTAGATGGTAACATCTTCTGGAAGTGTCATTCCAAGAGCGTTCATGAGACCACGAAGACCCATGAAGAGACCAGTCGCTACGATAACTGGGATGATTGGCACAAAGACGTCACCGAAAGTACGGATAGCACGTTGGAACCAGTTTCCTTGTTTAGCAGCTTCTGCTTTCATGTCTTCTTTAGAAGATGTTGGCAAACCAAGTGCAACGACTTCGTCGTACATCTTGTTTACTGTACCAGTACCAAAGATGATTTGGTATTGACCTGAGTTAAAGAAAGCTCCTTGAACTTTATCCAAGTTCTCAATCACTTCCTTATTGATTTTCCCTTCATCTTTGACCATGACACGTAGACGAGTCGCACAGTGGGCAACACTGTTGACATTTTCACGTCCGCCAAGGGCTTCGATGACTTTTTTTGCAATATCCTGATTGTTCATTTGCAAAAATCTCCTTATAAAATTTTGTTCTTGTTTGAAAGCGATTTTATTCGCCCTACGACTATTATTTTATCACGTTTCCAAAATATGTCAAGCGTTTTGCAGAATTTTTTATTCTCTTTCTTTTTTCTCTGATTATTTTTGCTCGTTTTTGAGGGATATTCTCTTTTTCCTCAAAAAAATATCTTTATACTTGAGGAATCAAGGCTTTTATTTACATTTTCTTTCATTTTTTCGTGAAAATTTGCCAGATTTCCTTTACTTGATTTCTGGCAATCGTTTGACATATTTTTCTTTTTTTTAACATAAAAGACTTGCTTTTTTTGCCGAAAACGTTTACTATTAATAATAGAATAGAACTTATGGAGGAAAGATAAAATGGAATGGACAACTGAGCGCCGTTACAGACGCTATGAAGACTGGTCTAATGATGAAATCAAGCAAATCAAGGAAAAGATGGCACAATCTCCTTGGCATACTCGTTACCATGTTGAGCCTAAAATGGGGCTTCTCAATGATCCAAATGGCTTTTCCTATTTTGATGGTAAATGGATTCTCTTTTACCAGAACTTCCCCTTTGGTGCAGCTCATGGCTTGAAGTCTTGGGTGCAGCTTGAAAGTGATGATCTGGTGCACTTTACAGAAACTGGAGTCAAAGTTTTGCCAGATACTCCATTAGATAGCCACGGGGCCTACTCTGGTTCTGCCATGCAGTTTGGCGATAACTTGTTCCTATTTTATACAGGAAATGTCCGCGATGAAAACTGGATTCGTCACCCATACCAGATCGGTGCTCTTTTGGGAAAAGATGGCAAGATTACGAAGATTGACAAGGTCTTGATTGACCAGCCAGCAGACTCTACCGACCACTTCCGTGACCCACAAATTTTCAACTTTAAGGGGCAATATTATGCTATCGTGGGTGGACAGGACTTGGAGAAAAAAGGCTTTGTTCGTCTCTACAAGGCTATTGATAATGACTACACCAACTGGCAAAAGGTTGGTGACCTAGACTTTGCTAACGACCGCACTGCCTACATGATGGAATGTCCAAATCTAGTCTTTGTAGGCGAGCAACCTGTCCTTCTCTACTGCCCACAAGGATTGGATAAGGCTGTTCTAGACTATGACAATATCTATCCAAACATGTACAAAATCGGGGCTTCCTTTGATCCTGAAAATGCCAAAATGGTCGATGTGTCTCCATTGCAAAATCTAGACTATGGTTTTGAAGCCTATGCAACTCAAGCCTTCAACGCTCCGGATGGACGTGCACTAGCAGTAAGTTGGCTTGGACTGCCAGATGTTTCTTACCCATCTGATCGTTTTGACCACCAAGGAACCTTCTCATTGGTCAAAGAACTCACTATCAAAGATGGCAAACTCTACCAATATCCTGTATCAGCCGTCAAAGAACTTCGTTCTTCTGAAGAGGTCTTCTCAAATCGTACTCAAACCAATAACACCTATGAACTGGAGCTCAACTTGGAGGCCAATAGCCAAAACGAGATTGTCTTGCTCGCTGACAAAGAGGGCAAGGGGCTTTCAATCAACTTTGACCTTGTCAATGGACAGGTGACAGTGGATCGTAGTCAGGCTGGTGAACAGTACGCCCAAGAATTTGGTACAACTCGTTCTTGCCCTATCAATAACCAAACTACTACTGTCACTATCTTCATCGACAAGTCGGTCTTTGAAATTTTTATCAATAAAGGAGAAAAAGTATTTTCTGGTCGTGTCTTCCCACATGCGGACCAAAATGGTATCCTCATCAAGTCTGGAAACCCAACTGGAACTTACTATGAATTAGATTATGGTCGCAAAACTAACTGATGTCGCAAAGCTTGCAGGCGTCAGCCCCACTACCGTCTCACGGGTCATCAATAAAAAGGGGTATCTATCTGAGAAAACCATTCAAAAGGTTAATGAAGCCATGCGAGAATTGGGCTACAAACCCAATAATCTGGCTCGAAGTCTCCAAGGAAAATCTGCCAAGTTGATTGGACTTATTTTTCCAAACATCAGTCATGTCTTTTATGCGGAGTTGATTGACAAGTTGGAACACCAACTCTTCAAGAATGGCTACAAAACCATCATCTGTAACAGCGAACACGACTCTGAAAAAGAACGGGAGTACATTGAAATGCTGGAGGCCAATCAGGTCGATGGTATCATTTCTGGAAGTCACAACTTGGGAATCGAAGACTACAATCGTGTGACGGCACCGATCATTTCCTTTGACCGAAACTTGTCTCCAGACATCCCTGTCGTCTCCTCTGATAACTACGGTGGCGGGGTCCTCGCCGCCCAAACTCTGGTTAAGACTGGAGCCCAGTCTATCATCATGATTACAGGAAATGACAACTCTAATTCACCGACTGGACTGCGCCATGCTGGCTTTGCCTCTGTTCTCCCAAAAGCGCCTATTATCAATGTTTCGAGTGACTTTTCTCCCGTCAGAAAAGAAATGGAAATCAAGAATATCTTGACCCATCAGAAACCAGATGCGATTTTTGCTTCAGATGATCTGACAGCCATCTTGGTTATCAAAATAGCTCAGGAACTGGGAATCTCTGTTCCTGAAGAGCTCAAAGTCATCGGCTATGATGGGACCTACTTTATCGAGAACTACTACCCTCACCTGACAACGATTAAGCAACCTATGAAAGAGATTGCCCACCTCACTGTCGATCTTCTCTTACAGAAGATTGAAGGCAAAGAGGTCGCGACAACCGGTTACTTTTTACCAGTCACCCTATTACCAGGAAAAAGTATTTAATACTCTTCAAAAATCTCTTCAAACCACGTCAGCTTCCATCTGCAACCTCAAAACAGTGTTTTGAGCAGCCTGCAGCTAGCTTCCTAGTTTGCTTTTTGATTTTCATTGACTATAAACACAAGAAAACTCAGACTGATTCGTCTGAGTTTTTTATGATCTTAAGTTTTCGAGATAGCGCTGGGCTGTCTCTAAGTTAAAGGTTTTATCTGCGATGAGGCGCTCAACAAGGGGAGCAACCTCTGTCTCACTAGCACCAGCTAGGAGAGCTAAGGATTTGGCTTGCAATTTCATGTGACCTTGCTGGATGCCCGTACTGACCAAGGCTTTGAGGGCCGCAAAGTTTTGGGCAAGACCGATAGACACGACAATCTGGGCCAATTCCTTGGCAGAAGGATTCCCTAGTAGTTCATGACTGAGGGCTACACGAGGGTTGAGACCGATAGAGCCACCCTTGGTCGCTACCGGCATGGGCAGGGTCATCTCACCGACCAATTCTTCTCTTTCCATGTCCAGCGTCCATTGACTAAGACCTTGATAGCGTCCATCTCGACTGGCAAAGGCATGGGCACCAGCTTCGATGGCACGCCAGTCATTACCAGTAGCAATCAAAATGGCATCGATACCGTTAAAAATCCCTTTATTATGAGTAGCTGCTCGGTAAGGATCTGCCTGCGCAAACTGGCTAGCCAAAGCCATTTTCTCCGCAATTTCTCGTCCTTGATCCCTTTGGGGACTCAAGTAGCGAAAGGCGATGCGA
Organism: Streptococcus oralis; assembly: GCF_003942875.1. Classification (GTDB taxonomy): domain Bacteria; phylum Bacillota; class Bacilli; order Lactobacillales; family Streptococcaceae; genus Streptococcus; species Streptococcus oralis_BX. The sequence goes on from NZ_RMVK01000001.1 coordinate 398,758, forward strand.
CAACTTGCAGTCACCAGAGAATCGGTCGCGTAGTTGGACAAAATTCCTATAAGGCTTTGTCCTTGACTGAGTTCTTCTAAGACTGGCTTCAAGGATTCCAGCATGGTGTTGAGCATATTGGCTCCCATGGCTTCCTGGGTATCGACATGGAGATAAACAACGAGAAAGTCTGTTTCACCTTTGATCTGCTCTACATGCAAATCACGCGCCCCACCCCCACGTTTGACGATGGACGGATAGGCTTGATTGGCAAGTTCTAAGAGCTCCGCCTTCTTGCTGACAATCTTCTCTTGCGCTTGTTCAGGATCAGCAACTTGATAAAGGGCTACCTGACCAATCATCTGGCGCAGATGAACCTGAGCAGTAAAGCCACCAGACCGCTTGATGATTTTACTTGCATAGCTGGCCGCAGCAACCACTGAGGGTTCTTCTGTCACATAGGGAACTGTATAGTCCTGACCATTCACCAAAAGCTCTGGAATGATCGAATAAGGAAGAGAAAAAGTTCCTACCACATTCTCACTCAGCTGGTCTGCAACAGCCAAACTGATCTGTTCATCCTGCTCCAGACTGGTTTGCTTTTCAGGACTAAGGAGCGCCTGAGCTCGCAACAACTCAAGGCGCTCATGGTATGTTTTTTTAGAAAATCCATTCCAACTTATCTTCATTATTTTTCAACCTTGCTATAACGGCGTTGGTGGTCGACAATTTCAACCAAGGCGTAGTCTTGATGTTCATAAGCTGTAAATTGGGCTGAACCAGATTCATCCAACTGCACCTCTTCGAAAAAGACTTTTTCATAGTCTGCAACAGACAATGCTGTACGTTGCTTGAGTTTGCTCAAGCGATCCTTATCAAGGTAAGCCTCATAGCCTTCGACCAGCTCTCCACTAAAGAACTCTGAAACCGCTCCACTTCCGTAACTGTAGAGGGCAATTTTATCTCCAGCCTTCAAAGTCTCTGCATTTTCCAAAAGAGAGAGGAGCCCGAGGAAGAGGGAACCTGTGTAGATATTCCCAATCATCTGACTGTAGAGAATTGATTTGTCAAAGTTTTCTTGCAAACTATCCTGCTTCTCCTGAGATAGAGTCTTGTCCATCATCTTGCGCAAGCCTTTTAGGGCCAACTTAGGATAAGGCAAATGGAAGCAGATAGCCGCAAAGTCATCCATAGTCCAATCGTAGCGTTTCTTGTATTCATCCCAAGTCGTTGTCAGGCAATCAAGATACTGTTGGGTCGAGTACATGCCGTTTACATAAGGAGTGCTTGAATAGTTCGGACGCCAGAAATCCATGATGTCGCGCGTTTGAGCAACGTTATCATTGTTAAAGGCCATGATACGCGGATTTTGGGTGATCAGCATCGCCACACTTCCAGCACCCTGAGTTGGTTCACCAGGAGTTCCCACACCATACTTGGCAATATCACTGGCAATGACCAAAACCTTGGACTCTGGAGAATTTTCCACATGCAATTTAGCATAATGAAGGGCAGCTGTCGCTCCATAGCAGGCTTCTTTGATTTCAAAGCTACGGGCGAAAGGCTGAATGCCTAATAGGCCATGAACAAAGACTGCCGCTGCCTTACTCTGGTCAATCCCTGACTCAGTCGCCACAATGACCATATCGATTTCTTCTTTTTCTTTGTCTGTTAAAATAGAGTTGCTTGCACTAGCTGCCAAGGTAACAATGTCCTCAGTCAGTGGCGCAATACTAATTTCATTTAACAAGAGTCCCTTGCTAAATTTTTCGGGGTCAACTCCCCTCGCTTCTGCTAAGTCTTGTAATTTCAAGACATAGTGACTGGTCGCAAAACCAATCTTATCAATACCGATTGTCATATTTACCTCTGTTTTTTCATTCATTGTAAAAAATCGTTTCATTCTATTTTATCACAAATAGGAACAAAAGAGAGAAAAAAGACTTGATTCAACAAATCAAGTCTTTGCTTTGATTGTATTAGGAAGAGATTCCTCGTTGTTTTCGGATGTAGTAATAAAGCTTTAGAATTACCGTTCCACTTGCCATTCCAATAGAAATAACAAGAGCTAACATAACCACCAAAGTCGCGCTAGCAATTGCATGGCTGTAATCGCCTGTCACAAAGAAAGCTGTCGTTCGATAGGATAAATAACCTGGCACCAAGGGGGCAAGAATAGCCAAGACAAAGACCACCGCTGGTGTCTTGTAGACAATACTTAAAATCTGGCTGATGCAAGAGCCAATTACTGCTGCGATAAAGGTCGCGACAATAACATTGGTTGGTTCTTTGAGGACGAGATAGAGGAGCCAAACGCCCATTCCCAAAACACCACCAGGTAGGAGCATGGAGCGTTGAACATTCAGTACGATTAGAAAGGTGATAATGGCGAGTAAACTCGCCACTGCTTGGAGCAAAATACTTGTTAGAGTCATCTTATGTCATCAAAACCAGGGCGACAGAGGTGCCAGCCCCTAAAGCGAGGGTAATGAGCAAAGATTCAAACATCTTGCTCATACCAGAGTTGATATGGTTGGTCATGATATCCCGTACCGCATTTGTCAGAGCAATCCCTGGAACAAAGGGCATGACCGCTCCTGCTATAATCAGGTCTGCCGTCGAAGGAAATCCTGTATAGCGGGCCCAGAACTGGGCGATCAAGCCGAAAACAAAGGCACCTGCAAAGGCTGTTACAAAAGGAATGCGGACAAACCTCTCTACGTAGAGAGAGAAGGCAAAACCAAATAAGGTCGCAATAGCCGCACCAAAAGCGTCATAAACATTGCCCCCAAACATAATCGAGAAGAAAGGGGCACTGAGGGTCGCTGCTACGGTCACTTGGAACTTGGTATAAGGTAAGGCTTGATTGCCGATTTCTTTCAGCTTTTTAAAGGCTGTCGAAAGATCAATCTGCCCTCCAACAAGCTCCCGTGATACTTGGTTGACATCACAGACTTTTTCAATGTTATAAGAGGATGAGGTCACCCGTTTCATCCGAGAAATATTGGTATTTTCAATAGAAAAGAAAATAGCTGCGGGCATGGCAAGAACATTGCAATCCATTATTCCCTGCGAATGGGCAATACGGATCATAGTATCCTCAACCCGATGAATCTCTGAGCCACTTTTCAGGAGAATGGTTCCTGCTAGCATAATCACATCAATGACGGCATTCAACTCTCTCGATTCGTCCATTTTCTCCTCCTTTTTTCTACTTCCTATATTTTATCACAAAATCTTGTGAAAAAAAATCTTTGTCATGAAATCATGACAAAGATTCGTTTAATCTCGAGAACTTTCGTGGTTTCCTTCACCGTTTGGTTGATTCGTTGGAGGATTGTTGCCTTGTTGGTTCCCCTGGTTTGGACTTGTAGGAGAACCCTGGTTCCCACGTTGGGCAGGATTAGAGGATGAAGTTGACGGTGGTGTTTTCGGTTTGTAAATGGAAAGTTTGATACGCGTACTTGCAAGATCAACCAGTTCTCCTGCTTTTGGCGTTTGATCTACAACCGTGCCCTCTTTTGTTCCTTCAGGAGTCGATACTTCAACAACTTCGATATTAGCCTCTTTTACACCGACAATCTGAGTCAGATTATTCTTAGTAAATTCAAGACTTGAGCCGATGTAGCTAGGCATGCTGACACTAGTCACCTTCTTAGCTACTGTTAAGGTAATCGTAGTAGCTTTTGAGAGATCATAAGTCGAACCCGAAGCAGGAGTCTGTCTAAGGATGGTTCCAGGTTCACTTTCGCTGGATTCTTCCTCTTCCATCTTGATTAGATTTTCAGGAACCTTCTTCTCCTTGAGTTCAGCTACAACTTCCGTATACTTACGTCCGACATAATTGCTCAATTGGAAGGATTGCTTACCAGAAGAAACAATCAAATTGACCTTGGTTCCTTCTTTTCGGCCGCTACCAGCTTCAGGATCGGTTCGAATAACGCGTCCTTCCGCTACTGTATCGCTGGCCTCTGACTTTTCTTCACCGGCTTCAAACTTGGATTTTTTAAGAGCTTCCTTAGCCTCTGCAACGGTTTGTCCAGCCACGTTAGGAATAGCAATCGTTGCTGGTGTTCTTGACAAAATCCAGACCAAAGAGGCTGCAACCAATAGAAGACTGGCCAAAAGAATCATATAGCGAGCCTTAAACTTCCGTTTCTTGGCTGGCTTTGGCGCTGGAGCCGGCTCTGCCACTGGTTGAGTTGGTTTCTTTGGCTGAGGGCGTTCTTCCTGCGCCGGAGCTTTAGGAATCGATGTCAGTGTACTTTGTGGAACTTTAGGTAAAGTCTTAGTGTCTGCCTTACTCGCATCGTCAAAGACCAGTTTCGGTTCATTCCGACGATTATAAGACAAGCTAGTTGACAAGTCCACATACATTTCTGAAACAGACTGATAACGGTCTGACAACTTCTTAGCAGTTGCCTTGATGACAACATTTTCTAAAGCCTGAGGGACAGATGGATTTTCAGCTATGACGGACGGTAGTGGCTTCTGGAAATGCTGGAGGGCAATCGTAACCGCACTATCCCCATCATAAGGGATATGTCCCGTTAGCATCTCATAGAAGATAATCCCCATTGCATAGATATCACTCTGGAAGGTCGCTTTAGAACCACGTGCTTGCTCAGGTGACAAATAATGAACAGAACCCAGCATTGAGTTCGTCTGGGTCAGACTGGTCTCCGCAAAGGCTACTGCAATCCCAAAGTCCGTGACCTTAGCTGTGCCGTCTGGTGTCAAGAGGATATTTTGAGGTTTCAAATCCCGGTGAACAATTCCTCGAGTATGGGCTAAGCGCATGGCCAAGAGGATTTGTCCCATAATCCGAACTGCTTCTTCGTTTGAAAGAGGATAGTGTTCTTTGATATAACGCTTGAGGTCAAGGCCTGCTACGTATTCCATAGCTAGGTACTGTTGACCGTCTTCCTCACCAATATCTGTTATCCGAACGATATGCGGATGGTCCAGATCCGCCATGGCCCTCGCTTCACGTTGGAAACGTGCCACAGCAATCGGATCCGTCTGGTAGTTGGTCCTCAGGACCTTCACTGCCACTTCTTCCCCGTCTAGGATCAAATCCTTGGCCAAGTAAACATCTGCCATGCCTCCTCGACCAATCTGCTTGACAATCCGATACCGCCCGGCAAAAATCTTGCCGATTTGGATCATTCTGCTGCCTCCTCGTTCATGTAAACAAGGGCAACCGTAATGTTGTCTAAACCTCCTGCATTGTTAGCGAAGCGAATGAGGGTTGCCGCCTTGTCTGCTAGGGAAATATCACTGGTTACGATATCATAAATCTCGCTTGCCGAAATCATATTGGTCAAACCATCACTATTGAGCAAGAGATAATCTCCTGACTCCAGTGTAATCATCCCAAAATCTGGCTGGATTTCATCTTTTTGTCCGATAGACTGGGTGATGATATTCTTTTGAGGGTGAGTTTCTGCTTCTTCTGGAGTCAATTGACCAGCCTTAAGCAATTCGTTGACCAAGGAATGGTCACTCGTCAACTGGTGGTATTCTTCTCCACGAATCAAACCGATACGAGAATCTCCAATGTGAGCATAGATGGCTTGGTTGTCAATAAACGCAACAGCTTCTAGCGTTGTTCCCATGCCTCTGTAGGCTTCGTCCTGACCTAGTTGATGAATTTTTTGATTTTCAATCTCCAGGTAGTGGGCAAACCACTCACGAACTTCATTGACTGAGTCAATTTGGGTATCCACCCAAGCCACACCAAGGTCTGTTACCGCCATCTCACTAGCGATATTTCCTGCACGGTGTCCTCCCATCCCGTCAGCCAAGATGATCATAGTGCGTCCTGCTCGGTTGACAAAGTGATTGACATAGTCCTGATTATTTGTCCGTTTCTGACCAACATCTGTTAATAATGCTATTTCCATTGTGTCAGTTCCTTCCTATTCTGATATCTTGCGAAATTGGCTAATGAAGAATCCATCACTTCCATACAATTCTGGAGTAATCAGGATGCAGCCATCTTTCAGGATATCTTTACATTCGTGTTCTAGTTTAACCTGCTCGAACTCGGGATGACTTTCTAAAAACGCCTCAACGACTTGAAAGTTCTCCTCAGAGACAATAGTACAGGTACTATAAGTTATTATACCACCTTTTCGTAGCGTTTGACAAACACTACCTAATATTTCCAGCTGAATTTCCTGTAATGATGTGAAATCTGCTGTTTCTTTATTGTATTTGATGTCTGGTTTGCGGCGTAAAAGTCCAATCCCAGAACAGGGGGCATCTACCAAAATCTTATCAAAAGAGTCCCGACCGAAAAACTCATGCACTTTTCTGGCATCCAATTTTTGCGTTTGCACTCGATCTGCCACACCCAGACGTTGGGCGTTTTCTTGGATCAAGTCCAACTTGTGATCATAAAGATCCAAAGACGTCACCTTACCAGATGTGAGGAAAGAAGCCATATGGGCTGTTTTCCCACCCGGAGCTGCACAGGCATCCAGGACCTGCTCATGGCCTTGCAGATCAAGAGTCGGAGCAACCAGTTGACTGGACTCGTCTTGGATGGTAATAACACCCTCCGAAAACAAATCATGTCCCGCAAAGTGTCCCTGCTCCTTGACTAAACCAGAAGCGGCCAAGGGAGAATCACTCGCCTCTAACACGGCCTTGATTTCCTCTTTTCGGTTCAAGTCAGTCACTCGGATGCTGGCTTTGTTACGCACCAAGAGACTGTCAAAAATAGCTTGTGCTCGCCCTTCACCGTATTCTTCCTTGAGCTTAGACACTAGCCAAACTGGGAGAGAATAGGCAATGGAATCACGCTTGTTTTTGCGTTTGATAGTTGCAATATCTGGCCACCCTTCTCGCAAGATACGACGAAGGACGGCGTTGACCAATTTTTCACTGCCTTTTTTACGCGCTTTGGCTAGTTCCACTGCTTCATTAACAACAGCGTGATTAGGAATCTTATCCAGATACCGAAGTTGGTAAGCGCTCAGGAGGAGCAGAATATAGAGCCAGTTATCTAGCTTATCCCGGTCTTCGATAAAGTGGGACAGGTACCATTCCAGAGTCAGTTTTCGGGCTACCGTACCGTAGACAATCTCTGTCACCAAACCCTTATCTGCTACTGAGAGTTGACTCCCCTTGAGGTGTTTGTTTAAAGCAATATTGGAATATGCTTGGTTCATCAAAACATCCTCTAGCACTGTTAGAGCTAGACTTCTAGCCGTTTCTACTTTAGTCACCAAATCGTTCTCCTACAGTTAATGTACGTCCAACTCCGTTGAGGAAGGAAGCAATGTCCATCTTAGGCTTACCTGCTGGCTGCACTTGCTTGAGAGATAGAGCTCCTTCAGCCGCTGCAACTATTAATTCTTTCTTGCCAATTGAGAGGATTTCACCCGGAGAACCCTGACCTTCTACTGGCAGGGATTCATAAATCTTAAAGCGATCACCCTTGAGAAAAGTGTGGGCAACAGGCCAAGGATTCATCCCACGGATTTGGTTGAAGAGTTGACGGTTGGTCTTGGTCCAGTCCAGCTTTTCTTCCTCTGGCTTAATATTTGGCGAGAAAGTGACCTGGCTTGGGTCCTGAGGCACAGGTTTGATCTCCCCGGCAATATAGGCAGGAAGGGTGCCCAAAAGCAAGTCACGACCAACAATCGCTAATTTCTCAAATAAGGTTCCAACATTATCCTCATCAGTGATAGGAATACTGCGACGGGAAATCATGTCTCCTGCATCCATTTCCTTAACCATCTCCATAATGGTCACACCAGCTTCCTTATCCCCTTGAATCAAGGCATAATGAATGGGTGCGCCACCACGGTGTTTGGGAAGAAGGGAAGCGTGAACGTTGACTGCAAAATCCATGCTATAAAGGAGTTTACTTGGGAGAAACTGCCCAAAAGCAGCAGTGATAATCCCATCCGCCCCTAAATTCATAATGGCTTCCATCTCTGGACTTCCAGATAATTTTTCAGGTTGGTAGATAGGGAGACCCGCTTCTTTGGCGGCCTGCTTGACTGGGGTTTCTTGGATTACTTTTTTACGGCCGACAGCGCGGTCTGGCTGGGTTACAACAGCTAGGATCTCGTAACGATCATCTGATAACAAACCCTTCAAAACTGTTGCTGAAAAGTCGGGTGTCCCCATAAAGATTAGTTTTGTCATTTCTTCTCCTTCTTATAAAAATTGCTGCGGTTCGTGGTCAATGCTGAGACGAAGCTCGCTATTTTCCCGTTCTTGAGTCAAGGCCAAAACTCGATTGAGGGTTGGCCCTAGTTCATCTTCTAAACGGTATTTAATCAAAATCTGGTAATGATAAAGGTTGTGGGTACGGGCAATGGGTTTTGGTGTCGGTCCAAGGATTTTACTAGTTTCCGATAAACCTGATCGCAAAATTCCCATGACTTCATAGGCACGTTTGACAACCTCTTCTTCTTTCTTGTGAGAGAGGGTAATCCCAATAGTGAAATAATAAGGCGGGTAGCCGAGTTGGCGTCTGATACTCATTTCATAAGCATAAAAACCTTCATAGTCCTGTTCCTTGGCAAATCGAATGGCATAGTGCTCAGGATTGTATGACTGAATCAAGACCTGCCCAGCCTTTTCCGCTCGACCTGCACGACCAGCCACCTGGGTTAAGAGTTGGAAGGTTCTCTCAGAAGAACGAAAATCAGGTAGATTCAAGGCCGTATCCGCATTGAGCACTCCGACTAGGGTCACATTGGGAAAATCCAAGCCCTTGGCAATCATCTGAGTTCCCAGCAAGATATCCGCTTCCCCTTGACCAAACTGGTCAAGAAGAGTTTGGTGACTGCCCTTCCTGCGGGTCGTATCCACATCCATCCGCAGAATGCGTGCCTGAGGAAAGAGCTCTGCTAGCTCATCATAGGCTTTCTGAGTCCCCGTCCCGTAGTAACGAATACTGCGACTCTGACAGTTGGGACAGACATGAGGAATCCCCTTAGAAAAGCCACAGTAATGGCAGTTCATAGTCTTGGTATCCATATGCAGGGTGAGAGAAATGTCACAGTTGGGACAAGTATCCACCGTCCCACACTCCCTACACATAACAAAGCTAGAATAACCCCGACGATTGAGCATGAGGACTACCTGCTCTTTTTTATCTAGGCGATCTTGAATGGCCTCTAGCAAAGGGGGCGTAAAGTTTGATGTCTCATTCTGCCCGATATAGTCCCGAAAGTCAATCACTTGAACCTCAGGAATAGTGGCTAAAGGATTGGCCCGTTGGGTTAGCCGCAAGTGTTGATAGACACCTTTTCCAGCACGCGCACGGCTCTCTAAGCTCGGTGTTGCCGAACCAAGGACCAGGGCTGCTTGATTGTACTGGGCCCGTAAAATGGCGACCTCTCTAGCATGATAACGGGGATTGCTGTCTTGTTTGTAGCTAGCTTCATGCTCTTCATCGATAATCATGACACCTAGATTTTTCAAAGGAGCAAAGATAGCTGATCGAGCGCCAACGACAACTTGGGCATCGCCACGCTCAACCTTGCGCCATTCGTCATACTTTTCACCATTGGACAGGCCTGAGTGAAGAATGGCCACTTTCTCGCCAAAACGAGCAATGAAACGCTCCGTCATTTGTGGTGTCAGAGAAATTTCAGGTACCAGCAAAATAGCCGTTTTCCCCTTGTCCAAGGCTCCTTGGATAATCTGCAAGTAAACCTCAGTTTTCCCACTTCCTGTAATCCCTTGAAGGAGGAATGGAGGCTGTTGACTGCCAATAGCACTGACAACCGCATCACGTGCCTGTCTTTGTTCAGGATTCAATTCCAAAGGTTGGCTGGCTTCAATGCCTTCAAAATAAGCGGCTGAACGTTGCACTTCCTTTTGAACTATGGACACAGCACCTTGTTCCACAAAGAAGTTGACTTGCTCGCGTGAGTAGGATTCTAACAAGCTAGCCAGAGGAGCACTCTCAGGATGAGACAGCAAATAGTCTCTCAGCTCTGCCTTTTTCTTAGCACGCGCAGAAATCTCAATCTGCTCTAATCGATTAGCATCAACCTCATACCACGACTGGGTCTTGACCTTCTTTTGATCGACTGCCTGGTATTCTAAGCGGAGCAGACCTTTTCTGGTCAAGCGCATCATTTCTGCCTGCTTGGCTAAATCTAGAGAAGAAAAGGCGAGCGAATCTTCTGAACCAAACAAGCGCTCTCGGTCCTCCTGACTCAGACCTTCCAGAGGATAGAGAATCTTATCATAACTGGAGTTTAAAAATCCCGGCAACATAGCTTTTAGGATGGAGATTTTGTAAGAAAAGACAGACTTACGTAGCTCCTCAGCCAGCCAGAGTTGCTCCTGGATCAAGACTGGAGAAAAATCTAGGACTTCTGCAATCTCTTTCAAGTCCTGATCAGCCACTTCTTCATCCGACTGGGACTCTAGGCCAAGCACAATCCCTTGGATCAAACGATTGCCCTTGCCAAAAGGAACATGGACCCGCATACCGACTTCCAGCATCTCTACAAATTCCTCTGGAACCTTATAACTATAGGGCTGGTCCGTCTGCATCAGGGGAACATCCACGATAATCTTTGCGATAGCCATTCTCTCACCTCCTCCTTGTCATACTCTTCGAAAATCAAATTCAAACCACGTCAGCGTCGCCTTACCGTACTCAAGTACAGCTTGCGGCTAGCTTCCTAGTTTGCTTTTTGATTTTCATTGAGTATCAGTATATTCTTGCAATAGAAAAAATAAGATTGAGTCCCCCCAACCTTAAATTTTTTCACCATCTTCTTTTTCTTTAGCAATTTGCTCTTTGATTTTCTTTTCTTCCTCTTCTTTGCGGCGTTTTTCTTCTTCGATACGGAGACGAACCGCTTCACGTTTTCCTTCTGGATCTGGGTGAATAGTTACATTTCCTGACTCGATTTCTTCCAAAGCGCGAAGAGTTGATTTTTCAGACTTAAACTCTTGAGTTGCTGGCGCACCGGCTTCTAGTTCGTGGGCGCGTTTTGCTTCCAAGATTACGAGTGAATATTTTGATGGTACCTTGTCCAGCAAGGTATCGATAGAGGGTTTTAACATCATTTGCTTGTACCTGTTTCCTATAGTTTATCGAGTAGTTGGAGATTTTGGCAACATCTCCTGGTAGTGACCAATGACACGGTCCACACGGAAGTGTTCTGCTTCGATCACACGTTTGACACGTTCAGCAGCGAGGGGCACCTGATCGTTGACAATGGCATAATCATACTCACGCATGAGGGCAATTTCTTCCTTGGCTTTTTCGATTCGTTGGGCAATCACTTCAGCACTATCTGTTCCACGACCTACCAAACGATCTTGCAATTCATCCAAATCTGGTGGCGTTAGAAAGATAAAGACAGCATCTGGAACCTTTTTCTTAACCTGAAGGGCTCCTTGGACTTCAATCTCAAGAAAGACATCGATTCCCTTGTCCAGAGTTTCATTGACATAGGTCAGCGGAGTTCCATAGTAGTTACCGACATATTCTGCATATTCCAACATCTGACCTTGACGGATCAGCTCTTCAAACTCTTCACGAGTACGGAAGAAATAGTCCACTCCATCCACTTCACCAGGACGTTGCGCACGCGTCGTCATCGATACAGAGTATTGAAATTGATTCTCGGAACTCTCAAAAATCTCTCTTCTAACCGTTCCTTTCCCAACTCCTGAAGGACCAGAAAAAACGATTAGCAAGCCTCGGTCTGCCATTATGTCTCCTTTAGTTAGTCTGTGAAATAAAGTAAAAATTCTCTCGGATACTGATGATCGCGTCAGTTATCCTTCTACAGTCTTTCTATCTAGTGTAACAAAAAAGCAGTAATATTTCAACTGCTCTTTCTTATTTATTTAGCATAATCTACTGCACGAAGTTCGCGGATCACGGTTACCTTGATATTTCCTGGGTAATCGAGATTATTTTCAATTTTCTCACGAACTTTGTGAGCCAAGATTGTGACTTTGTCGTCTTTGATTTGTCCTGGATTAACCATGATACGGATTTCACGTCCTGCTTGAAGGGCAAAACTATTTTGCACTCCTTCAAAGCCATTGGCGATTTCTTCCAAATCATGGAGACGCTTGATGTAGCTTTCAAGAGACTCGCTACGAGCACCTGGACGCGCTGCACTCAAGGCATCTGCTGCAGCAACGATCACTGCAATGACGCTTTCGGCTTCGACATCGCCGTGGTGGCTAGCAATGGTATTCACTACAACTGGGTGTTCCTTGTACTTACGAGCCAACTCTGTACCAATCTCAACATGGCTACCTTCAACCTCGCGGTCAATAGCTTTCCCGATGTCATGAAGGAATCCAGCACGACGGGCAAGAGCTGCATTTTCACCAAGTTCACTGGCGATGATACCAGATAACTTAGCAACCTCAATCGAATGACGCAAGACATTTTGTCCATAAGAAGTACGGAACTGCAAGCGTCCCATAATCTTCATCAAGTCTGGATGAAGGTTTGGCGCACCAATCTCATAGGCAGCAGCCTCACCGTATTCGCGGATCTTATTGTCAATCTCTTGACGGTTTTTCTCCACCAACTCCTCGATACGAGCTGGGTGGATGCGGCCGTCTTTGAGCAACATTTCCATGGTCATACGAGCAATTTCACGACGAATCGGATCAAATCCTGACAAGGTTACCACTTCTGGCGTGTCGTCAATGATGACATCTACCCCTGTCAAACTTTCAAAGGTACGAATATTACGTCCTTCACGACCGATAATGCGTCCCTTCATGGTATCATCTGGTAGGTGAACTGTTGAGTTTGTTGACTCTGCTACATAGTCACCAGCGATACGCTGCATAGCCTGAACCAAGATATCTTTCGCAATCTTGTCTGAACGTTCCTTCACCTCTTGCTCAGCCTCACGAATGCGGCTAGCAATTTCCTTGGTCAAGTTTTCCTCTGTCTGAGCCAAGATAATATCTCGAGCCTCAGTTTGGGAAAGGGAACCGATACGTTCAAGTTCAGCTTCTTTTTGTCTTTCGACTTCCTCTAATTGCTCTTCACGTGCATCAAGGTTTTTTGCTCTATCAGAAATACTTTGTTCTTTTTGTTCAAGTGTTTTTTCTTTGTTCGTCAAATTGTCGTCTTTGCGGTCAAGGCTCGCAGCTCTCTCCGTCAAACGACTTTCAATTTGCTTGAGCTCCTGACGTTCTGACTTAAATTCAGCGTCCACTTCTTCACGGTATTTTCTGGCTTCCTCTTTGGCCTCCAATAGTGCTTCTTTTTTAAGAGACTTGCTTTCGCTCTTGGCTTCATTTAACAATAAATCCGCTTCGCGCTCAGCTTGTCCTCGTAAATTAGTTGCTTCTTGTTCAGCATTTAGAAGCATCAACTCTGCAGCCTCTTGAGATGATTTCATCTTAGCTGAGATGCTGACATATCCAATGACTAAACCAATGATGACGGCAAAAACAGCAATCGCAAGTGTCATGATTTCCATGTTTTTACCTCATTAAATTTGTTTATCGAATGACATACATTCCTTAATATTCTATCATAAAAAACCGATTTTCACAAACCCAAATTGAAGAGTTTTGTGTGAATTTTAGACAAAAAGTCATCTACTTCTAAGCTCTATTGTATTAAATTATCTAGTGGAATATGATTAATTGTAATTTGCCCTTTTGATTCTAAAGGTAAGCATTTTTTTATAAAGTTCTGACATTTCGCGTCTTTCAATTCATCTATGTTAATCACTTGATAATTATTTTTTATTCTATCATTTAAAATATCATAATAAATTTCAACTAAACAGCCCTTTGTTCGGCCACAGAGTATGTCATGCGCATCATAATACACTTTGTGTCCTGTTTTTGAGATAAATAGATTCCTTAGTTTGACTTCCCATAGACACGATAACAATTGGAAATAATATATAGGTTCTTGGGGGTAATCAAAATACATATCCTCCTCTGAAGTAGGTAAAGAACCCAAAGAACTTAAAACTACAAACTTCTCTAACATTTCAAAATGAAAATATGAGTCTAACTCATAGAACTGCTCATACTCGTCTACTTCATAAATGCCATTAAAAAATTCAAAAAATAATACTAGAATACTATCAGTTCCCATGCGTCCATTCATGCAATCAACGATGTAATTTGATATCTTTCTACCAAAATATGGTAGAAGCCTATTCGTTGTATAATCACTCTCAATTATATTTGAAAGTTCTTCTAATGATTTCTGGAACTCTCTTAAACTTGGTTTTTTAACTTTTGAATCTTTATTTTTATCTTCTACGACTCTTTCGTCTACATCCACATAATAAATTTTAAAAATTAATGATAGAATTTTCCCAAGGTCATCATCTCTCAATTTACTCTTTTTCAAAATGTTATCTATGACTTCCTCTGTAGGTTCCATTCTATTATGATTTAACTTAAATTTATTATCAATAATCTCCTTTGCTGACCCAATTTCCTCACTATTTAAAATTACAATAATTTTAAATCTTTTATTCTCAGAAAGATAGTCAATATAACCCAATAAATCATTGTAATCTGAAGGGTTATCTGATTTTGCTACATATGAAACCCGTTCAAAATCATCAAAAATAATGATAGAATCTCGCTTCATCAAATCCGTTCCAACTGTTTTAAAGAACCATTTAAAAACTCCTCCAACAAGTGGAATAAAGTCCAAATTTCCGAGTATGGATTGTTTTTCTATTTCATTGATCAATATTTTCTCGGCTTGCTCTCTTGTTTTTATCCCAAAGCAGGAAATATAGTAGATTTCTTTCTTTTTATAAATTTGATTTTCAAAAAACGTCTTTATAAAAAATGTTTTCCCACTTCCCCAAGAACCATCCAACCAGAAGACATTATGAATAGAGGCCGGACTATTTAAAAACTCCACCAGATGAGTTTGATAAGGATAGTCATCCAAGTCATATTCCGGAAATAGCTCTGGGTCCAGTTTCTTATAACTAACTTTTTTAAAAATTATGTCTAAAAACCAGAACAGTATTGTTGGTATAGTCAGTGCTAACAATATTATTACACGATTCTCATACAAAATTGAAATAATATCTTTAAAAAAATTATAATTAGATAAAAATTTATAGATAGGTAAAGCAAAGCGTTTAAATTGTTCAATCTCAAGTGCAAGATACAGTACCCATATACTGGCTATAAATATTTTGTACCACTCGACAATTCTAACATTACTACTCCATGATGGTCTTTGAAATGGATATTTCAGTAGCCGTTTAAAATTCAGAAAAAAATTAAGAATCCTCGTTTTTATATTTTTCATATATACCCCTTTTAATCTATATTATCATGATTATACCACAAAATAAGAGTTATTAAGCGGATTCAAGGGACAAGAATCTAGTTATTATACTAAAATTTTTCACTGATTTTTTAACTTAGGAAGTCTATCATTTTCCAAAGACTTTATCTCCAATTTGCTAGCTAAAATTTCTAAAATAAAAAAGTCCACCTCACAGTAGACTTAATAATGATCCTTAAAGGACAAGAAAGCGATGTTATCCCCATCCATCATATAAATCAAGCGATTTTCTGCATCAATGCGCCGCGACCAAGCTCCTTGGTAGTCATACTTGAGTGGTTCTGGTTTCCCCATTCCTACAAAAGGATCGCGTTGAATATCCTTGATTAATTTATTGATTCTTTTTAATGTTTTCTTATCTTGGTTTTGCCAATAGCAATAATCCGCCCAGGCATCTTCTGTAAACTTGAGCAGCATCCATTACTCCTCAATCACATGCACCTGAGTGCTTCCAGCACGAACTTGAGCCATTCCTCGCAAGACCTTGTCAGAAAGTTCCTTATTTTGAGCGATTCTCAGGGTTTCCTGAATACTATCCCACTCGCTCTTTGAAAGGACTACAATATCCTCATCTGGATTTTTATTGACCACCGTCAAAGGCTCAAATTCATCGTTTACTTTTTTCATGTAGTCTTTTAAATGATTTCGGAATGTTGAGTAAAGAACTGCTTCCATAACCATACCTCATTTTACCTCTTTTCCACTATTATACACAAAAAGAAAGAAATTGTCAGGAACTTGTACAAGATTCTTCTTTTCTATCTATTTGTTCGAAAATCTTCTAAAAAAGCCTACCTTTCAGTAGACTTAGTTTGATTCTATTCTAATGGGCACTCTGCCGAAATTCTGCTCTGGTATACTTGGCTGTCCTAGTTGGTAGATCTGGTCTGCCTTTTGGGTTATGGTATCCCAAGGTTCTTTGCCAATTCGACTGACTAGATGGACCTGCCCTTTCAGAGACTTGAGATATTGTCTGCCTTTTTCGGTAAATCCAAGGACATGGATGCCTTCTGGCAAGTCTCTTTCTCTGGCTTGCACCAAAATATAAGTCAAGAGGCGTCTGACACGCGCCTTGGTATAACGCTTGGTGGCTACTGCCTCGACCAATTCGTCAACAGACTGGGCTGTTTTAATAGCATCCTTGATGCGTACAGCCATTTCTTGATTGACCTGATAGATGGTCGTCAGGTCTGGATTTGACAAAATTTGATAGCAGAGCAAGGGAAAATAGTCGTCCCAACTCACCTTACGGGCCTGCTCAAAGAGGGCAACGGAAGGCATAAAGCGTTCTAAGAAATCTTGGTCTGATTGATGCTGACGGAGAGCTGTTGCCGAGGCAAAGTCCACATCCTTATCCACAGAATGATAACCAGCTCCCTGACGCCGAATCGGCTCAAGCTTGATGTTGCGTCCTGAAACCGCCTTGGCATAGGCCAGAGCAAGGACATGATTGGGTGTATTGCCTGAAAAATCAAGACCTGCAAATTCCTTCCACATGGTTTGGGTTTTCTGGGGATAGGAGAGGGAATCAGGCAGATTATCCACAAAATTCTCCATCTCAGTACCTCGCTCTGTGTATAAGTCAGATATCTTTTGATAATCCAGAATTTCCTCCGTCCCAAAAGCTAGATTATCAATACCCAAGCGAGCCAAGATATCCACAGCTCCTTGGCCAAAGAAATCTGCCGCCTGAACACTAACTAAAAAGGGCAATTCCACTACCAAATCTGCGCCATTCTCCAGTGCCATTTGAGCCCGTGTCCACTTGTCCACGATAGCCGGCTCTCCTCTCTGCATGAAATTCCCTGACATGGCTACGATTTTCAATCCCTCCGCCTGATCCAGCAGGTATTTATGCCCATTATGAAAAGGATTGAACTCCGCAATAATACCTGTGATGGTCATGATGTTCTCCTACTTCTGCGCGACAAAAAACCAACGGGTGCTGGTTTCTGTCGGCTCCTTGTCCTCAAAGTCCGCATAGAGTTTGAAAGACTTGAAGCCAGCTTGTTCCAGCAAAATATCATAGGTCAAAACCTCATAAGTCCGCTCCTCATGTACTTCATCGTGACGACTAAAGGAACCGTCAGCCTCCTTGACAAAGAAAGTCAACTCATGCACGATGGAGTGAGGAGCTTCGTCCTCATAGGTGTCCCAAAGCATAGCGAAATCTTCCGCATTTTCATGGTAGGAATAGCCTGGAAAAACCTCATCTGTCTGGTAGGTCGAATGCACGTCAAAGATGAATACTCCGTCTTCATTGAGGGCATTATAGACTTCTTTAAAGACGTCTCCTACTTCCACCTCATCCTGCATATAGCAGATAGAGTCAGAGTAACACGTAACAAAGTCGTACTTACCAGCCTTGGATAAATCCAGCATATTGCCTTCAATAAAATCAATCTTTTGCTTGGCTGAAGCAGCTCTCTTCTCCGCAATCTTCAACATATCCGCGCTCAAGTCAAGTCCTGTCACATCAAAGCCAGCCTGAGAAAAGCGGACAGACTGGATACCTGTTCCACAAGCCAATTCCAAAAGCTTCTTTCTCTCCTTGGTCTTAGGCAAATGACGCAGCGAAAAATCCGTCCATTTATCATATAAACTATCATCCATGACCGCATCATAGACCGCCGCAAAGGTTTCATAAGTAGCCATATTCATGATACCAAGTCCGCCCGTAATCGGAATGAAAATTAGGAGCTTGACGATGGAGTCGAGCTCCAAGGAAGGCTATCTATTTTCCGACGATTACAGGACGGGTTCAAATCCTTTCTAAGATACAAAGAGCGTTAAAAGCAAGGAGAAAATAGGGAACTTTCTGCTGTATCGTCAGATACAAAGGAAGTTACTCTTTTTCTCGCAGCTTTTAGCTCGTGTTCAGTTTCGAGATGAACAAAACACGACGCCCTCACCTTTCCATCCATTTTTTCTAAAATAAGCAAAGAAACCCAGTTGACTGCAACTGAGTTCATTTCCTATGCTAAGGCTTCTGAAATGTCTACTGACTCTGCCTCATGCCATAGTTTTTCTAGGTTATAATGGGCACGCATTTCTTCTGAGAAGATATGCACGACGACACCGCCGAGGTCTAGCAAAACCCAGCCTCCAGCTGCATCTCCTTCGACATGGCTACCTTTAAAGCCTGCATCGGCTACTTTTTCACGAATATTATCAGCGATAGCGTCCAACTGACGGCTATTCATTGAGCTAGTGATGACAAAGTAGTCCGTCACGCTGGTCAAATCTTGTACATCAAGTGCGAGGATATCCTCCGCACGTTTTTCATCAGCCGCTTTCACGACTAGTTCTAGTAATTCTTTTTCGTTCATTTAGTCCTCTTTCTAGAAAATATGTTTGTAATCTAGGACATCTGCAAAGCGCCCCTCCCAAATGCCCTCATAAAATTCATTTATCGTTTCTGCTGGAATGTCATTCCCATCAAACGTTGTACAAGTTCCTTCTGGAATAATAAGCTGATAGCCATATTCAAAAGCAACCTTGACAGAGGTATCCACACAATATTCTGTCTGCATACCACATAAAACTAATTTTTCAATTCCCTGTTTATCCAAGTATTCTTTTAAACCAGTTTCTTTGAAAATACTGTTATACTTCTTCTGAAAGACCTTTTCATTAGGTTTTCGATTTAAAAGCTCAGATAACTGCCAATCTTCTGATGTTTGAGCTTCAGAGTCCTCAATATGTTGAACATAGATAATTTCGATATTCTTGCTTCTAGCCTGGTTTTGTAAATAAGAAATTTTTTCCAATAGACTATTTGTCTGAAAACCGGTTTCCACTAAAATATTCTGAACATCAATGATTATAAAAGCCGTCCTCATTTAGTCCTCTTTCAAATAGTGCACAAAGGCGTTATAGGTTTCAAGGGTTTGGGGATAGATGGGAAATCCCTGATGAGCTAGATGCTCCACGGTACGAGCTGTTTCGTAGGCCACTGCCTTATTGAGAGATAGCTCAGCAATTTCACGCGCCACATCCACACCTGGAAAGGCGCGGTTATGCTCGATATAATCTGCGACGTAGATGACTTTGTCTAGATCGGTCATCTGACCAGCTCCGACTGTATGGATTTCAATAGCTCGCAGGATTTCTGGATCATGCAACTCCAAATCTTCCTGAATCTTGTAGATGCCAACCATGCCATGCCAGACATTATTACCCCAATTTTTGAGGTCAGGATCTAGCCGGTAACGGTCAATCAAGTCTAGAAATTCCTGATCTGACAGCTTTTTAGCATAATCATGAAGAAGGCCTGCTAGACCAGCTTTCTCAACATCAACTCCAAATCGCTGGGCAAGCTCTATGGCTGCACGCTCTACACCCAAACAATGGGTTAAACGTTTTTCAGGCAGAAGCTCTGCCATTCTTTCCAACAAAGCCTCTCGGGAACAGTTGATATAGTCTTGGTATGCCATCAGTAAAGCCCCTCCTTCTCGATGTAGTCTAGCACTGGCTGAGGTAGGAGAAAGTTAGGTTTCCGACCTTGGGCAATGAAGTCACGCACCATGCTGGACGAGATGTCCATGAGAGGCACATCCACCCAGATAACTGGATAGGAAGTCCCTGCCTTGTAGCGCGGGCGCTGAACTCCAACAAACTGAACCATGTCGACTAGCTCATCAATTCGGTACCACTTGGGCAGATAGTCCACCATGTCGGCCCCGATGATAAAGTAATAATCCGTATCTGGATTCTTTTCAGTTAGAAGCTTCATGGTGTCGTAGGTGTAAGAAATGCCCTTGCGCTCCAGCTCAATAGTTTCAATGGCTAAGCCTTCAATCCCCTCAATCGCCAACTCAAGCATCTTGAGACGGTGGTGCTCGGGGATGGTTTCCTTTTTATCTACATGAGGTGGTTGGTATTCGGGCATAAGCAGGACCTGGTCCAGTCCTAACTGTTGTCGTACTTGGTCCGCCACAACAAGATGGGCATTGTGAACAGGGTTAAAATTTCCCCCTAAAATCCCGACTTGTTTGCGTTTTTTCTCCTTGATTTCTGGCTCCAACTCTACCTTGGTAAAGGGAGTCAATAATTCGATTGCCATAGGCTCGTCTTCCTTTAATTCTCTGTAAAAACAGTTTCTTGGAGTTTCAGTCTTAGATTTCTTTGACTTTCTTGGAAATCTTGCGATTTTCTTTCTTGCTGGATTGTTTAAACAAGATCAAGATGCGTCCGATTTTTTGGACTGTATCCACACCAATTTCTTCTTCCAAGATTTCAGCTACTTCGTGGATATTCTCATCTGTGTTTTGTAAGAGAGTAACCTTGATCAATTCACGCGCGTCAAGAGCTTGACGGACGCTGGTTTTGATTTGGTCGTTGAGACCATTTTTCCCAATTTGGATGATAGGTTTGAGGGTGTGTGCCTGACTGTTGAGGAAGGCACGTTGTTTTGATGTTAATGACATGATTTGTTTAAAAGAGTTTCTTTTTATACTTTTCTGAAGTGGTGACGGACGTCAGCAAAGTCCTTTGGACTTTCATGACTAAAATTTGAGCCTAAGGTCCCAAATTTTCCGCAGTTGGTACAATCACTTGTACCAACTGACACCACAGCGAAAAGTATTCGCTATGGGCTCGCCCTGTTCGCCTGAATTCAGACAACTCTTTCCTTTCTGTGTTTAAATTATTGCTTTTCGTGTGACGACGGCGACGCCTTCTGGTGCCCAGACGGCGACTTTGGCGCTTCCTGTTACACGAATCCAGCCGAGTCCTGAGATGACTAGGTCTGTTTTGTCCTTGATAGTAAATACATGCTGGACTAGTTTTGGAAAGTCCTCTTTTTCCTTGCTATTTGGTGGCGTCAAAAGGGTTCCGAGGTGCTTGTCGTAAAAAGCACTAGCGCCTTCTAGCTTGGTACGGTGGAGTTTGAGTTCATTATCAAAGAAAGCAGTAAATCCTTGCTTTTCTCCTGATATGAAGTCAAAGCGTCCAAGACCACCTAAAAACAGAGTTTGCTCAGGGTTAAGCTGGTAGGTTTTGGGCTTGATTTCCTTTTTAGGGCTGACATACTTGAGGTTTTTTGCCGTCAAGTAGTGGGCCATCTGGTGACGGTGGATAATCCCTGGTGTATCGTAGATATAAGATCCGTCGTCAAGCGGAATCTCAATCTTGTCCAATGTTGTCCCCGGAAAACGCGAAGTCGTGATGACATTTTGGTCACCTGTGATTTCTTGGATAATGGCGTTGATAAGGGTTGATTTCCCAACGTTGGTCACGCCAACCACGTAGACATCACGGCCCTTACGGTAGTGTTCAATCTTGTCAATGACTTCCTTAATAGCATGCTTATTCTGAGCCGAAGTCAGGACGACATCCACAGGACGAAGTCCTTCTTCGTGAGCACGTTCCATAAGCCACTGGCTAATCTTGCCCGGTTTAACAGACTTGGGCAGGATATCTTTCTTATTTCCAACCAAGAGGACATCATTGCCCGATACAAAGCGTGGCAAGCCAGGGATGACAGAGCCATTAAAGTCAAAGATATCAATGACATTGACCACCAAGGCATCACTGTCACCCACCTCGTGCAAGAGCTTGAGGAAATCATCGTCCGTCAACTGGACATCTGTGATTTCATTGTAATGACGAAGACGGAAACAGCGTTGGCAATAAACTTCGCCAGTCTCCAACCCTTTTTCAAGTGCCGACTGGGGAGTAAATCCAAGACCAGCCTTGTCTGTCGTCTGAATGGCTGCTCCACAACCAATACAGAGAATTTCTTCCATAGTTAGATTCCTTTTTTATATGTAATCGGTCCGTACTTTTCAGTGATTTTTCGCATGACACGGCGCTCGCGAACTCGGTTAATCTGCGTTTTGATAGAGTCATGTTGGACCAAGGGCTTGACCAAGATCGAACGAATACCTGCACGGTGAGCTGCTCGTATATCCGTCATAAGTTGGTCGCCGACCATGACCACTTCATTTTTCTCATAGTGGAATTCCTTCATGGCACGGTCAATCCCAAAAGTGAAAGGCTTCAAGGCCCAATAAACGTAATCAATCCCAAACTTCTCAACTGCGCGTTGTACCCGTTTTTTGGTATTATTTGAAACAACAATGATGCGAATACCTGCATCACGAAGGTCATGTAGCCATTGCTTCATCTCTGGCGTCCCATCAGGGTTGTTCCAAGCAATGAGGGTATTGTCCAAATCGACCAAAACAGCCTTGATCCCCTGCGCCTGCAGACTTGGGACTGTCAGATCATAAACTGCTTCCACAGCAAAATCTGGCATGTAATTTTCAATCGCCATTCTGGCTCCTTTTCTTTTTAATTTCTAGCAATATTCTTTAAATATTGGGCTAAGACTACCCATAAAATGAGACTAGCTAGCAAAATATAAATCCAAGCATTTGGTTCATTTGCAAACGGTAAGGGAACATTCATTCCGAAGAATCCTGTAATAACCGCAAGGATAGCTAGTAAAACTGAGATAATTGTCAAAGTTGTCAAATTATCATTTAGATTATTATTTAGGATGTTGTTGTAAGAGGCTGAGAGTTGTTGCAAAACTTGAGAAATCAAGTCTGTCATCGAAACCAACTGATGCGCTTCAATCATGGCATCGTCAAACTGTTCTCTCTCAACTTCGTTAAAACTGCGATAAAGGGCATGTCCTTGGATATGTTCCAAGAGGAGACGATTTTGTTTGGCAGCAGCAGTCAGGTAAACCATACCAGTTTCCAAGTCAGAGAGAGCAAAAAGATTTTTTTTAGTTGTTTTTTGACGAAGAAGTGCACTGATTTCATCCTTACCTTTATCCATCTCTTCAATCACTGGATAATAAGCATTGCTAATAATCTCTAAACTGGCAAAAAGAAATTTGTAGATTGAAACAACTTCATGGCTTTCAAGGTAGGATGCCATTCGTTTAATCACATAACTATTCTTGTGGTTGCTAATTGTGATCAGCCGTTGTTTTTCAACGATAAAGGTCATCGGAATCGCTTCATAATATTCTTTGTCTTTTTCTAAGTCAAGAACATTATAAATGAAGGTTACCGTTCCCGTTTCACGGTGATAGTCCATGTGGGCACGCTCATTTCTATCCAGAGCATACTCGATGGTTTCCTTGTCCAATCCATAGACATCCGAAAGGTCTTCCATGTTTTTAATCTTGTCTACATCAAGGTCTATCCACGTACAATCGTGACCTAATTTTTTCTCTACAAATAGCATACTCTCTCCTTTACCAAACTCCTTCTATTGTACCACAAATCTGCTAAAATAGCCGGCCTATTCAGTACGAGATAGATTGCTGACGACGGTGATATTACGATTTGGAACAAAGTGAAGGGCTTGATCGTCACCTCGCAGTTGAGTTGTACGGATCCCTACGCTAACGACCTTTCCAGAAACGGTAATCGGTCCATTTGTGAGAACCACTTCATCGCCCACATCAAGCTGGCGTTCAAAGAGGATGAAAAAGCCATTGATGACATCGGATAGAAAGCCTTGCGCCCCCATACCAATGGCCACCCCGGCAATCCCCGCACCAGCAAGGAGGCTAGAAACTGGCAAACCTAAAATAGACAGGATACAGTAGAGCAGAAAGAAATAAAGAATGTAGTTAAAGACATTCTCCAGCAAACGGGAGATAGTCTTTTGTCTTCCTGCATCTCGATTGGAAAATTTAAGCGAGGGCTTGACAATCTTTCGTACAGTTGCATGAAGCATCTTTTTAGCTATATAAAATAGTAAAAACAAAATCAAAAGAGAAATCACCTTGGTCAAGAGATTCTCTAATATGGTTGTTAAATCAAGTTTATCAAAATAGCGTTGAAAAAAATCTTGCATATAAAACTCCTTTTCCCTATTATACCATAAAATCGCCCTTCTCTTTTCTTTCATAATTATTCAATTATCGGCCCTATTTTCAAAATATCACTTGCCTATATAGCATATTTATACTATAATTATAAACAATACATTTGAAGGAGACTGCTATGAAACGAATCATTAGAGCCTGGACCAAGGCAAGCCTCATCAAACGAATCCTTATTGGAATGATTTTTGGAGCGACATTGGGGTTGCTCTTCCCAAACCTTACAGGAATTGGTCTGCTTGGAGACCTCTTTGTAGGCGGACTGAAAGCCATCGCTCCTATTTTGGTTTTTGCCCTTGTTGCCAATGCCCTGTCCCAACACCAAAAGGGACAAAACACCAATATGAAGACTGTTATTTTCCTATACTTGCTCGGAACCTTTGCTGCTGCATTAGTAGCCGTTCTAGCTAGTTTCTTACTGCCTGTGCAAATCACCCTGACCAGTGCAAATACAGAAGTTGCTGCTCCTGACGGTATCGGTCAAGTCCTCAGCAACCTCTTGCTCAAACTGGTGGACAATCCTTTGAATGCCATTGTTGAAGCCAACTATATCGGGATTCTCTCTTGGGCAGTTATCTTTGGCTTAGCTATGAGAGAGGCAAGTAAACACAGTAAAGAATTACTGAGAACCATGGCAGATGTCACCTCTAAAATCGTGGAATGGATTATCAATCTAGCACCCTTTGGGATTTTAGGCTTGGTTTTCAAGACCATCTCTGACAAGGGCATTGCCAGTCTGGCTAACTACGGTGTCCTCCTAGGACTTTTGATTGCTACTATGGCCTTTGTTGCTCTCATCATCAACCCACTCATCGCTTTTCTCTTTATGAGGAAAAATCCCTATCCCCTTGTTTTGAAATGCCTACGTGTCAGTGGTATTACAGCCTTCTTCACTCGTAGCTCTGCTGCCAATATCCCTGTCAATATGAAACTCTCCCAAGATTTGGGACTGAATCCTGACACCTACTCTGTCTCCATCCCGCTTGGATCGACCATCAATATGGCTGGCGCTGCTGTTACCATAAATATCCTAACCCTAGCTGCAGTCAACACACTCGGAATCTCGGTAGACTTTGGGACAGCATTTGTGCTCAGTGTCGTAGCTGCCATTTCTGCCTGCGGAGCCTCTGGAATCGCAGGAGGATCCCTTCTCCTCATTCCTGTCGCTTGTAGCCTCTTTGGGATTTCCAACGACTTGGCTATGCAGGTTGTCGGAGTCGGATTTGTGATTGGGGTTGTTCAAGACTCCTGCGAAACAGCCCTGAACTCTTCAACAGATGTCCTCTTTACAGCAGTTGCCGAGTATGCTACAAACCGAAAACTTCGCCCCTAGTCTCTGATTCCTCGTTAAACACTTGACTCTATTAGTTTAGGAAATTTTCATGTCCCTCACTCAACGTACAACAAAACTGATATTAGCGACCTGTCTCGCTTGTTTTCTCGCTTATTTTTTAGATTTATCATCAGCAGTTTCAGCTGGAATTATCGCCCTCTTAAGCCTCTCTGACACACGCAGAAGCACGCTGAAATTAGCACGTAACCGCCTCTTTTCCATGCTCCTAGCGCTGGCTATCGGTGTTCTAGCCTTTCAGCTGACAGGCTTTCACATCTGGAGCCTGGGCCTCTATCTGGCTCTCTATGTACCTCTTACTTACAAAATGGGCTGGGAAATCGGCATCACCCCTAGCAGTGTCTTGGTCAGCCATCTCTTGGTACAGGAGTCTACCTCTCCAGAGCTCTTGCTTAATGAAGTGCTCCTCTTTCTCATCGGGACAAGCTTTGCTCTATTGGTCAACCTTTATATGCCCTCTCGTGAGAAAGCCATCCAAAGCTACCACCTTCAGGTCGAGGAAAAGTTAAAAGACATCCTGCTTCGCTTTAAATACTATCTGTCAAGAGGAGACGGACGCAATCAAGCCCAACTCGTTGACCAATTAGACAAGCTCCTCGATGAAGCTCTTAAACTGGTCTACCTGGATCACTCGGATCATCTCTTTCACCAGACGGACTACCACATCCATTACTTTGAGATGAGACAGCGACAAAGTCGCATCCTGCGAAATATGGCCCAGCAGATCAATACCTGTCATCTGGCCGCAAGTGAGAGTTTGATCTTGGCCCAGCTCTTTTCTAAGATTGCTGCCCAGCTAAGTCAGACCAATCCTGCTCATGACCTACTTGATGACATCGAACGCTATCTGCAAGTCTTCCGCAATCGGAGTCTCCCTAAAACACGTGAGGAGTTTGAAACCCGTGCTACCCTCCTGCAACTACTACGCGAAGCCGAAACCTTTATCCAGGTTAAGGTCGATTTTTACCAAAAATATGGAAACTAAAACGCAAAGAACCTCAGAGAATTCCTCTGAGGTTCTTTTGTTTTGCATTTGGAAGGGAAGTTCTTCCTCTCGTACTATTCTCAATAAAGAAATAGCAACTCCTAGTCGTCCATCACACCACCTGTAAGTTGGTACATGAGGTAAATGTGCTCCAAGACTTTTACCTTATCCATGTGGTCTACATCTTTAAAGCCTCCTAATGCCAAAAGTGGAACGAAACCGAAACACTCATCGTAGGCTAATTGAGCATGTTTGGCAACAGCTTGCCTATATAAATTAAGTTCAAAGTTATCAGTCACATATGAATTATCTAAAAATCGAATGAATAAATCCAGACCCTTACAAATAATATCCATATCCTGAATATTATATTGGACAATTCCCACGTAGGCATTCTTTTCCCAAGTAATAATATCTCCAAATGCCGTCACAAACATTGGAAAAGCAATGTCTCCTCTGAAATAGCTATTTTGGAGAAGCTCTAGATAATCATCTGGATTGATGACTTTTAGATAACCATCTAAAAAGGTTCCCAGACCATCTTCCTGCCAAATTTGTAGCAACTCCGCTGGAACTTGACCCTTATACTTTTCAATCACTTCTTGGGGCATGTCTGACACTTTAATAAAGTTTTCTAGCATGTTTTCCTCCTTTTTCAGTTTATAGACAAAACTATTAGATGCTATTCCCCTCATTCATAGAAAATCTAAAATAGGTTGCTTTCCCTCCCAAATAAGTCGGGTAGCTTTACGAAGCAGAAAAAACTTCCTCATCTTGCTCATTCAGAATCGCTTGAATATCTCCACCATTAACTACTACTAGGTAGTCCACTGGTAGAATCAAAGATTTTATTAGTTTTGGATTCTTTTTCAATATTTCAAAAGCATACATAGCAACAAAATCATCTGTATCTTGATTTTGATAGCCAATAAACCAGCCCGAATCACCTTTTCGATCAGTGTCTTGTCTCTGCAAATAGTAATGTTCGCACTCAAAGACACCTTTGGCCAACACTATTTTCTCATCAAATCTGATTTCAGAAGCTTCAATATTAAGCTCTTTAGCTAGTGTGCTTTGTTCAGACTGAATCCAAAGAGCCAAGGTCAAATCATCAGTAAACTCTTTAAAAGGGGTTGTTTCATAGTTGACTGACACTATCCTAAATTGGTCCATGTTCAATTGAACAAGTTTATATATGTTGAAACCGATTTGTATTAGCAGGCCATCTTGTATTCGTTCCTTCGAGGGCAGTACATTCACAACTTTGAGCCATTCCTCAAAAAGACCTTCAGAGAATGTCCCGTAAAAGATCAAACCATTCTTCTCTACTTTTGTATCAAGCACTTCCGTCATTTTTCAACCTCCTGAAAATTTCATTTTGTAGCTTCGTTCTAGCTTCACGCTCCAAAGCTATCATTTTTTCTCTTATCTCAGCCGGAATATCTCCTAATTTGGAATGCCCCTGCCAATCACTCCAAGTTTTAGACCCTTTGGAACTATTGGTAGGTTTACCTAATCCCATAAAATTATCCTCAAGATTCAAAACCTCTACCTTATCAACATCAGATAGAGGAACAAATCCATCCATTTCGGTAATTTCTTTCATAGAGACAATATGGTCTGCTTCGAGGGTTTCAACTGGATAACCATAAATTGGATCAAATTTTTCTCCATCAATATTATTGACATGATCGCGTATCTCTTGACTTGGTGTTTTCTTGCGAAGAGAATTATATTCTTCTTTTGAAATTCCTTTAGAAGTACTCGCTACATCATCACTATGCTTAGCCAACTGCTCGCTGGCTTCTTGGCGGAATTCTTTACTTGCTTTCTTGCCGACTTGTTCTGCCGCTTCTTTCATGCCTCGAGCGACATCATCAGATGCATTGTGGACACGGGCACCACTTTTTGTAAAGTTGTCACTAAAGTTTGCTGGCTCTACAAACCTAGTATACCATAAAACCTATAGACCAACGTTTGATAAACCAGAAAAGACCACCATTAAGGTGGTCTTTTCTCCAATTTCGTGCCTTATTTCCAATTACGAAGGTCGCATGTCAACTGGGAGCGAGGTTGGACTCACAACTGATATTGATGAGGTTAAAAATAGGAAAAACTCCCCTCCGACCCCCTAGACGAAGATAAAAAATTTATTACACTACAGAAGGTCTCATAAAATCATAAACATCTATCTGATGTTCTTCAAACAATTCCTCTAACTTCTGTGCTCCCACTTCGGCTCCATGCTTTTCTATAAATTGAAGCTCAGCTTCTGTAATCGGGATAGCTTGTAACCACGTAACATACTCTTCATCAAAATCAAAAGATTCTAAATCCCACAAGAAAGGCTGAGTGAAGAATATATGATTTACTTTCGCATTGGGATAGTAATTTCTAATAATATTTGGATAGACTGCACCTGGAGAGATGCTGTACTCTCCCCTCACAATATTAAAACCACAGTCTGCTATAATATTTGGAAAATATTCCAGCTCCGCATCAGCTGCTCCAATGATTTCAACTCTTAAAGGCTTACCATTTATTCGACGATAAATGGTATATTCTGATAAACCGATTGTTGCTGCAGTTGTTAAATAATCATCCGGACAATTCTCTCCAATGAATAAATCTAATTTGTTATCGTGATTTCTAAATGTATAGGCTTGAGGAACTCCCCCTACAGCCCTTGCAATTTCCTGTGCAATTTTAATTTTATCGTATTTCATTTGATTCTCCTCTTAAAGTTTGCTGGCTCTACAATCCCAGTATACCATAAACCTTATGGACCAGCGTTTGATAAACCACAAAAGACCACCTAAATGGTGGTCTTTTATCAAACAAACTATTTCCCATTATGTTCTCTTTGGAAGGCTTCCATAGCCTTGAACTGTTCTAGTTCTTTTTCATTAGCTGGTTGCTTGCCGAGATATTTATATTCAAACAAGTCCATTCGAGCACTTGGACCATAACCACTTTCCAACCATGGGGCATAATCGAAGTCTACTGATAATTTATTATTTTCATCTAAGTGAATAATACAAATATACCAATCTGCCAAGTCGTTCTCAACAAATACTTTTTTTAATTCTTGCGACTTCTCAAACAATCGATCTGTTTGACTATAAATTTCGAATTTATCTACACCAAAATCTCTAGGAATGTATAAATAATAGTGATATTCATTCTTATATTTAAAATAAAAATAAACTTCTCCACTACATGTTTTGTCCATTTCAATTACAATATACAAATCATCCCACTCTACTGGAATCATATCGTTGGCTTGATGCACGATTTCGATAATTTTTTCATTCATTAGTTCTTCCATTTTATCCTCCGATTTGCTTGGATCTTTTTTTCGTGTTTAGTATTCCTCATCTGCGAATGGAACTGCATCCTTACTGATAGGTCACTATCATAAAAATAAGGAGCAATACAAACAGTGCTATACTGAGCAAGAGGGTTACAATTTTTACCAATCGGTTGTTCTGCCAGTATCCTGGTTTTCCGATATTGCTGGTCGCATCCATGGAAAAGAGTTGGCTTTGGCGAGGTTGGATGAGAACCAGGACAATCAAGGCGACGGCTAGGATTATTCCTATAATCATCAAAACTTCCATCAATTTCACCTCAAGATTCCTAATAATGTAAAGATCAGGGTAAGAAGGATGAGCATGCCGAGTAAAATGGAGAAGGTTTTACTGATCTTTTCTCCTCGGCTAGGCTTTTCTTTCTTAAGCGCTCCTTGCTTTAACTCTTCCATGCGTCCTTCGACATCCTTGTAAAATAAATCTTTTTTAGTCATGTCCTTCCCCTATTATCCTTCCCATCCTCTCTTGGTAAGTAGCCAAGTCCACATAGTTAGTATGGCGACCTTGATGTCCAAGGGCTTGGCCCATCTTGTCAAGACTGCTGAGAGCTTCTTGAATCTTCGCAATCATGTCTCCAACAGCCTGCACATCAAAGAGGTGTTCTGGAGCTGTGTAAGGTCTGTTATGAGCTGTCTGGTCAAAGGCTAGGATGAGCATATTGTGCTCGAAGGCTTGACGGACAGCATCCAAAAGCTCGTTTCCGTAATTGATGTCTAGATAGAGATCCGACAGCTGGTAGAGTTCTCGAATCTTTTGCGGACTAGCGTTTTGATAGAGAACGACATTGGGATAGGAAAGCAAGGTTAGCAACTTGGACGACATTTCAGTCACTGCCGCGATTCGGAAGGTCACCATTGGCAAGGACTCAATCAGGGTTTCGATATGTTCGATCTGATCTGAGTTGGTAACGATCAAGGCATCTGGTCGAACGAAGTTTTCTCTTTTGAACTGATAATGATAACCTAGATGGACAAACTTGTCATGATAGGCTGGATTGGTCAAGGCCAAGGCCTGTTCATAGGTAGCCTTATCTGGTATGAGGATCTGCTTGGCTCTCAGCCCCTCTTGCTCCAAGAGCAGCTGCATATTCCCAGGAAGGCAATCATCTAGCGGTTCTTGCCAAACCAAGATATCCTGTCCGCTCTTGTCTGGATAATGATATGAGACCAAGAAAGAGGTAGCTAGAGTATTAAAGAGAAGGTGGCGAGTGTCGATTCCCAAGTCTTGCAAAAAGAAGATCGTGAACTCCACTCGATTTTTAAAATGGCGCAGGGCTTGTCCGGGCAAGGTTAGGAGGATATCGCCTGTCACATGATTTTCTAGGACAATTTCCTGTCCCTTTGCATCCTGGTACTTGGTCAGGATAGCCTGCCCATCTGCACTATAGGTGGTCTTGGCAAAGCAGGTTCCGTATCGGTTATAGTGGTCTGCTTGGTAGATACGGCCAGATAGGTCCTTCCAGTCGACTTGCTTGACCAAACGGGCCTGAGGAGCCTCCACATAGTGAATCACGCCCCTCTCCCGAGAATCCTCTAGGATATGCGCCGACTGGTTATTGCCCGCAATCTCCCAAAATTCAGGTACGGCTACTTGATTGAAATAAAGAGCTTTTCCCGACTCGTAACCTAGATAGTAGGTAAAGGGAGAGAGAATCCCATCTGGGAGAAATCCATCTGGTTCGATCACAACTGTGGCATGGGATAGACCAGCAGCTTCTAAACTTTCGTGCAAATCGCGGCTTTCCTGGCCATAACGATCAAATAGTTGAATCATGCAGGACCTCCTCTATCGTTTTCTTCCACTTGTCCCTTACCTTATCTGTTAAAAATTCTCTAGCTAGGTCATAAGATGCTGTTCGCATATCTGGCAAATGATTTTCCTGATAGAGCTGGCAGATCTTTTCCGCAAAGGATCTTTTAATCGCCGTTTCAACATGGTCATCCGAACTTGGGATCAAGTAGCCATTTTGACCATCCTTGATAAAGGTCTGGTTTCCATAAGGCACATCAAAGCCAATCAGGGGCAAGCCTGAACCAACTGCCTCCATCAAGGTCAGACCAAAGCCTTCGCTGGTTGAGGCTGTCAGATAGACCTCATACTGGGGATAGATCTGAGCTAGATCTGCATGCCCTTTGAGCTGGATATAGTTCTCCGCTTGGTGAGCCGTGATGATTTCCCTTAAAAGAGATTCCTCACCCCCACTGCCATAAATGTCAAAGGTGAGCTCTGGGAGGACTTGATGCGCCTGGATAACCGCCTTGACGAGCCAGTCAATGTGTTTTTCCTTGGCCAGACGCGAAGCCGTAATGAGAGAAAAGGGCTTGCGTTCCCTAGCAGGCTCGGTCAGCTGATCTATGCTCCCAACTGGAATCGTGACGATTCGTGGGCGATGCTGGCTGTACTGGGCAAATTGACCTTCGAGAACTTCCTTCTGCCGATCCGTAGACACGATAAAGCAATCGACCTTGTCCGCATTTGTAAACTGATACTCATAGTAGTTGTTCCAGAGGAGATAGTCTTGGTTACTAGCATTTTCACTATAGTGCTCTGCGTGAACGACAACTGCTAGATGGGCCTTTTGTGCTTCTTCAAAAACAGCCTGACCAATCCCTGTTTCCCTGTCCAAGATGACCAAATCAGACTTGCTCAAGTTCAAACTTTGCATAAAATAGCGCATAAGAGCTGGCTTTCCGTACAGAATCCGGTCCTTAAATCGATAGACCTCTTCCTGTCCTTCAGTCAGCAAGATATCGTAAGCGGTGCTGCCATCTTCATTGAAAAAGCTTCGTTGATAGAGTCTAGCCACTTGGTCTTTAGGCGCGAAATATTCTGTACAGTAGCGTGTGTAGGAGAAATAATCCTTGCGAATCAAGTTCCCTCCAAACACATACTCTGCATGTTGCACCAAGTTCTTAGCCGAGTCTACCAAGTAGCAGGTCACAAACTTGTCCTCATCTGAAAAGTAGACACGTAAGACCTTGCCGTCCTGCTCCCTATGACTCTCAAGGCCACCGAAAGAAGCCAAGACCTCGTCAACTGTAACACTGGTCGGTGCTAGTCTGATATCTGTAAAATGATTGTAAAGCCAGATTACCTGATTATCCGCAAAGCCGATATTGGCCGTTAAATGCTGGATATTGTCTGCCAAAATCAAGTCGGTAAAGATAAACTTAGATGCTAGGTCTAAACTTCTAAAAATCCCTGCTCGGTAGGCCTGGGCATATTCGACACCACTGCTCGCCCAACCGATTCCTAGATTTATATTGTAAATTGTCATATGATCCTCTTTTTATGGAAAATGGGTGAGAATCTCACCTTTGGGCGTTACTTCCACAATCCCCATGAGAAGATTGCGTACCATATCTGTACGGATTTGTTGCTTCATGGTTTCAAAGCCTGCATAGGCCTCCTGATAGTACTCCACGATAGGGTTCTTTTGAGAAGCAGACTGGCTCCCGATTGCTAGACTGAGCTGTTGGAGATAGTCGACTTGCTCAACCCAGTTGTCATCAATAGCCTTGAGCATGGATATTCTCAGAAAAGAGTCATAGAGCTGGTGAGGTTGGAGGACTTCCTTTTTAGCTGCAATTTCCTTGGCTATTATTTTCTCTAGTAACTCCCGAATCTGATCTGCATCAGCTAAATCCAAATCAGCTGGTAATTCTCTCATCCCAAAGCTAATATTGGTCACGATGAAGTGAAAGAGCTCTTGGGGGCTACTATAGGCTTTTTCTGAGATTTGTTTGGTATAGTCTGCCAATATATCCTCAAGGATATGCTCTAAATCACGGCTCCCATCCAGCAAACGATCTCTTTCTTTGTAGACCATTTGGCGCTGGATATTGACACTTTCCGCATACTCTAAGGTTTGTCTGCGCGCTGAGCGACTGGCACTATCACTAGCCTCTTGGGCTTTTCTGACGAGGTTGCGGTACTTGCGATCCTTAAGTAGGATGGGTTTGCTAATATCTTCCACTTGGTAGTCTTGATACAGGTCGTGAACCCAAGACGGCCCGAACTTTTTGATCACATCATCTTCAAGCGACACGAAAAATTGAGACATTCCTGGATCACCCTGGCGGCCAGAACGACCTCTGATTTGCAGGTCAATCCGTCGGCTCTCCATCCGCTCGGTACCAATCACAATCAAACCGCCCAATTCGGCAACTCCTGGACCGAGTTTGATATCTGTCCCTCGACCTGCCATAGAAGTCGCAACGGTTACTGTCCCTATCTGTCCAGACTCTGCGATGATCTGGGCTTCACGCGCTGCATGATTGGCATTGAGGACATTGTGAGAAATCCCCTCTCGCAAGAGCAAGGACGAGTATAGCTGGGACATTTCAACAGATCCGACAAAGATAAGGAGTGGATTGCCTTTGGCGTGATAGGTCTTGATTGCTTCCAGAGAGGCATACACTTTCTCAGGGAGGGTCACATAGAGATTGTCCGGATGGTCCATTCGCCTAAGTGGGCGATTGGTCGGGATGCGAATGACGGCCATGTTGTAGGTTTCGAAAAATTCTTTCTCTGCCACCTTTCCCGTTCCTGTCATACCTGAGATTTTACGAAACATTTTAAAGAGACTCTGGTAGGTGATCGAAGCCATGGCTCTGGTTTCAGGAGAAAGCTTCACATGTTCCTTGGCTTCGATGGCTTGATGGAGACCGCCTTGAAGCTTGGTCATTTCCATCAAACGCCCTGTTCCCTTGTCTAACAAGACCATTTCTTGCCCTCGAACCAGATAGTCCTTGTCCTTAGTAAAGAGCGTATGGGCTCTAAGAGCATAGACCAGATGCCGAACATAACTAGCATACTCTTCCTTATAGAGATGATCAATTCCTAGGAAACCTTCGACCGTCTGGGCACCTTTTCGGGTCAACCAAACCTGGTCTTTTTCTTCCTTGTAGATGTAGTCTTCTCCCTCAACCAAGGTCGTCACTAGGGTATCAATCATCCTATAATAGTTAGACTGGACGCGGGGAGAACCTGCGATAATCAAGGGAGTTTGGGCACTATCGAGTAGAATGTCATCGATCTCATCAATGATGACATAGTTAAAGGGAGGCAGGAATTTCCCCTCACGAGTGGAGGCAAGATTGTCATTGAGATAGTCAAATCCCAGGACACTATTGGTCGTGTAGACGATGTCCGAGGTGTAGATCTTTCTTCTCTCTTCCGCAGTCAAGTCCTCTTTTGGGTCCTCTGAAAAGGGAAGACCGACAGTTAGACCTAAAAATTGGTAGACTGGGCCCATTTCGCTTGCATCCCGTCTAGCCAGATAGTCATTGGTCGTGACCAGCATGCTGCCTTTTCCCG
Organism: Streptococcus oralis; assembly: GCF_003942875.1. Lineage (GTDB taxonomy): Bacteria > Bacillota > Bacilli > Lactobacillales > Streptococcaceae > Streptococcus > Streptococcus oralis_BX. The sequence goes on from NZ_RMVK01000001.1 coordinate 433,930, forward strand.
TTAGGGCATTGAGGTAGAGGGGCATGGTTGCAGTCAAGGTCTTGCCTTCACCCGTATTCATCTCAGCCACATTTCCTTGGTGGATCACAATGGCTCCCATGACTTGCACATCATAGGGAAAGAGACCCAAGACCCTTTTATCGGCCTCACGGACAAGGGCATAGGCTTCTACCAATAGCTCATCCAAGGTTTCTCCTTGGGCAAGGCGCTGGCGAAACTCCTCTGTCTTTGCAGCCATTTCCCCATCGCTGAGAGCTGCCATCTCTTCTTTGAGGGCGTTGATTTGGCTTAAAAGTTTCTTGACCTTTCTCAGTTGTCTTTCTTGATACAAACGATTAAACACCAGCATCCTCCTCAATAGAAAACGAAACAAAGTCAAGAGCCTCAAAACCTGCGCTAATCAAGGAGAGGCGATAGGTGTAGGCCGCTTCAGGATAGGTGAAGCTAAAGGAAAATTGTCTTTCAATCTTCTCCTCGATGATTTCCTCATAACGGTTTAAAAAAGTCAGTTTGAGATAGAGACCATTGGCTGGTTGAACCTGCATCTTCATAGAGAGACGGTAGGTGTGATTTTTCTTAAGAAGAGGGAGACTAGGTTGACTTCTAGTAGCCTGGTAATTGACACTGGAAAACCAGGTTTTAAGGGTTTCACCTGAAGCCAGCAAAGGATTTTTCAGGGTAACATGACCATCTGCATGATAGATAATCTGGCTACCATAAAGATAAGTGGCTCCCATCTCGCCCCACCTAATATCCTCTCTCTTGATGATAATCATGTCTCACCTCTTCCGTATTCTTCTAGTATCATCTTATAAAAATGAATAAACCAGGCAACGTTTGTTCCTGTGTCATCGTTGTGTCGACCTGCTGTCCCTTTTGACAAAACCTTAGCTCCTGTCTGGCAAAGAGTCTTCACTAGCTGGTCATAGGCACCACTATCCATATCCTCGTCCTTCATGTAAGAAAGACCAAAGGTCGTCTGGGAAAAATCAGCTTGTTCAAATCGGGTCCAAAAACGTTGATCCAAGTCCTTCATGTCTTTCTGGCTCACTCCTCCAGTCTGAAGGTGCAAGACATCAAAGCTAGTTGGAAAGACTCCTGGCGCCTCTAGTCGACCCCGCTGTGCGATGGTTCCTAGATTTGTCAAGGGTTTTCCGACTACGATTCCCTTGGGTTCAAAGTAGGCTCCATAGTAGAGGGCTGGGAAGGTTCCCATTGACAGGCCAGATAGGATCAAGTCACTTCTATCCAAGCCTAGGTAGTCTAGATAGTGTTGGATGGTTGCTTGTATGTTGTCTTCCAACTCCTCAGTTCCTAGGTAAAAGGCTCCACCCTCTAATCGAGGGTCCGAAAAGAGGAGAAAGGGGCATCTGAGATTCTTCATCATCCAGTAACCCTCAAAACCTTCCGCCGGACGATAACCTGAGAAATAGACTGCTAGAGGAGGTTTGAAATCCCCCGGGTGAAAGAAATAGTTGATTTCCTCACGTTTTTTGTCATGCAGGATATTGCCTCCGAGAACAAACTTTCCAAACTGTTTCCGGCTCCAGCGTTGGTGGAGATTGCCGATGTTGACCTTTCCCTGGCCACGCGCTTCAATAGAAATGCTCAGATAAGCATCATAGTCTTGCTCCACGATGATTGCTGAGGCAAAGTCTGCTTCCTCAAGGAGAATATCCTGACTAATCTCTGAGATAGAGCCTGCTGGGATCTTTCGCAAACGCAAGCGCAATTCCACTGGTCCACTCTTTTCATATTCGAGCCAGAGTTCGATTGGCGAATGGGCTTGGACAGACTGATTATAGGCCCAAGAGGCTAGCTGGGTATAGGTCTTGCCAAAGTCTCCTTCTAATTTCAGATGCTCAAATCCTTGATAGGAAACAGAGCCTTGAAAACTCGGGTGAATCCGTATCGTAGCTGGACTCAGCTTGTCTCCATAACCGCCTTCAAAGAGGGAGGTGGAGAGGTCTCGAACAAAGCCCTGTCGGTCTGACAGGTCCATCGCTTGCATGCAGTGCTGTTTGATGAGGTTCTGAATGTTTTTATCCTGACTTGTAAACTGTTCTGGATAGAAAACCGTATAGGGTTCCAAGCTAGACGCAACAGGCAACAAATCTACTAGATAAGCCCCATCCGTGAGAATGACAGCATGAAAGTGATCTAGGACATTCTCATCCATGATTTTCTGGATGGCAGACGGTGTGTTGGGAGGGACATGATACCAGTCTAGTTGGGCTGGTAGGGCAAGTGTATCTCGCCAATCCTCTGGACCAATTTGCAAGATCTTATATTTCTTTTCCATGAGTCACCTCCTCCAACCACTTTTCTAGCTTGATTAGGAATTGCTCGCCAGTGTGTTCCTTTATCTTTTCAATGGAATGGATCAGAGCATCATTCCACACCTGCAGACTATCGAGATAGTAATGGGCCGCTTGAGCAAAATCAGCAGTGTTTTCCAACAGATAGCCATTCTTCTGATGGCTGACATACTCTGTTTTGACCCTATTGATTTGAGGGATACCAGCACTAATCCCCGCTATCTGGGTATAAAGAAGAGGCTGACTGTTCAAATCGACAATCAAACGAACAAATTCCAGCTGCTTGATTAATTCCGATTCATCCTTCATATTGACAAACGAATAGCGCTTGCTCTGATGGCGATTGTCCTCAAGCGGATTTTCAGCTCCTTGGTAATCAACTTCCTTCTCCAGTTCTTGGTCTTGAAACTGCTCTGCAATCATCTCTGCAACTCGTGTTTCCAGTTGTTTCATTTCTTCTTGACTAGCAGCAAAGGCTCCAAAGACCAACTCCGTATCCTTGTTTTCAGAAAGGAAATGCAAGACCTGATAGAGCGCTTGGTCCTCTATCCCCTGCTCAAAGTCCAGTTGATAGTAGAGGATTGACTCCTTCCGAGTCTGACTCTTTCCCAGCTCCAAGCGGGTATCAAAAGGTGATAAATGACGAAACTTCATTGCTTGTTCTGAAAAGGCAGACTGAGCCAAGTGCAAGGTGTCCTCTCTGTCGACCAGAACAAGGTCCACCTTATCAAGCAGACCTGCCAACTGAGGTAGTTGTTCTTGAGGATTTCGTCCGATAAAAAGGCTGAGAATTTTAGTTGTTTGGTAAGGCAATCGTTCTAAAAGAAAAGCATTGTGCTGGTCACATGCAGGCAGAAAATAGGTCGCTCCTTCCTCAGGGAGTTGAGCTATTTTCTTCTCAAATAATTCAGCAATCAATTCTCCCATATCTTGGTAAGCCTCTTTTTGGAAGCGAAAAGCAAAGATAGGATTGACCTCGATACGGCCATCATCTTGCAAGTACTCTCTAAACTGCCACAGTCCCTTGGGATTGAGGTAGTCTTGGTAGAGAGCCTGTCCCTCTTCGTAGTAAATCACACTGGAAACCAGTCCCCGATCATCCATCAGGTAGTTGGCAGACAAGAGCCCATCTTCCTTGAAATACTGAATCGTACTGATAAAACCTTCAATCCCATGCTCCACCTGAGCATAGGGCTTTCCATTTCTCAAAACTAAAATGGTAAAGGGACTGTAAACAAACTCGCAGTCCTCTTCCCACTCAATATCTCTGACCTGCAAGACCTGCGGTCGAATCTCATGAAAATCCTGCAATTCATCAAATAAGGAATAAACTGGTGCTTCTAAAATACCTTGGCGATGGAGAAAATAGCGAAGATGAGGCTGATAGGACAAAAGGAGGACCTGTGCAGGAATCCCTTGGCGTTGCATCAGGCGAATCTGATTGAAGGTGTCATCAAATTCTAGCTTAAAATGAGAAAAATACCAGGGTGTCAAATCGGCATGCCAGGGACGTTCCTTGCCATACCAGGCTGGGATAAAGTAATACATCAAAACCTCCTAGAATAGTGGCTGATACCTTTCATTTAGTCGGAGCGCCTGCAGTTCGTCGTGAATCGTAAAGAGCATGCCACTCAAAATTAAAAAGAGTCCGGGAATCATGCTGACTTTGAACAGACTCTCATCCTTCAAGACAAACAAGATTGGAAGTCCAGCCAAGGTAACGTTAAAGACTGCACCTATCAGAGCAAATCGCAGAACCAAGCGATTGATAAAGCGACTGGTATCCTCACCGGGATAGACTCCGTAGATGTAATCTCCTGATTGCTTCATCCGATCTGCGATCTGTTGACCACTCACATTGACAAAGGCAAAGGCAATGCTAAAGACAAAGAGGATAAGGATATAAGCGTATATCCACAAGGGTTTCCCCATCGCATACTGCTCCAGTAGGGCAGGGTAGAGAGGATTACCCTTATCCAGATGTTGAAGCAAGATCAAGAGATAAGAAGGCAAGCCCATGAGACTCATCACATACATATAAGGCATGCCACCAGCAGGATTGAGCATGATTTCCAGATAGGAATAGCGTTTAAAGCGAGAATGAAGCCCGATTTTATTGATAGGGATGCGGTATCTAGCTCGGTAAAAGAGAACAACTAGATAGGTAAAGAGGACGCCAAGTATCAGCAACAGGAAAAGCAACCAAGGAGAAATCTTATGAACTTGGACCGATTGGATGATGTCCTGAGGGAGTGAAGCCACCATACTCGCCAATAAAATAACGATTGGTCCTCCAACTCCGATAGATGCATTGATGTCTGACAGCCAAACTAAGAAGAAGGTCCCCGCAACCAAAAGGCTGGTATTGAGGAGAAAGACCAAGAAGGGATTGTAGGGAGCTTGGACAGGAAGATTTGTAGTCAAGGCCAAGGCCTGAATCAAGGCAATCCCTAACGTCAAGTACATTTTCCGTCTATCCTGGACTTCCGAAGAAACCGAGTTTAAGCCCAGTTTCTTTGAAAAGGAAAACATCTGCCACAAGATCATAGCTGACATCCAAGGGGAAAGCCCGATGGAAAAGAGAGAGAGGCTGCGAAGATTTCCACCTGTTAGGGCTACTGAAAAGTCCAGATAGGCTGCGCCTCCTCCGAGAAAATTCTGACTATTGAGATCAACAAAGGGAAGTGCCAGACGACTCCCGAGCACATAAATAAAGAGCAAAAACAGGGTGCGCATCCCTTTTTTTACCGCTATCGATGAACGAAATTCTTTCACTAGCTCCTCCTTTTCATTTTATCTTTCTGTCCTGTCACACGAGGCCCATCCAGTCTTTTTATCTTAGCACATTCAAATCTCTATCTCAGTTTTCGTGAGCTTTCTCGTCCAGATAAGCCTTCAAGGAAGCCACCATTTCTTCTGGTCTTTCTGCTGAGAAGATACCCGCATAGGCACTTTCAGGCAGTTCCTGCGACTGGGTATTGTCAAAAGCCAAGATCGGTTTCTCAAAGCGTGAAACATAGTCATAAACGACACTCAACTTGTCATCGTGGTTAATATCAAGATAGACATCTGTCTGCTGGATCAGTTTTTCGACCAAGAGGGGGAAGGTGTTGGGATAGAGGGTCACATTTTCAAAACGTGACAAGAGCATAAGTTCCGGTGCCATCGTCGTATAGGCTGCAATGTAGAAATGCACCTCTGGCAAAGCTTGAACCAGATAGTCGATTTTCTCAAGATGCCAAGAATTGGTCAAATTAACACAAGTCATAACTGGCTGATAGACTGTGACTGGATAGTCAATTCCAGCCTGACGCCATTTTTCAGTAATGGCAGACCACTCCATCAGATGATAGTGCCACCAAACCTCACGCAAACGCCCAACCGAATGAGTGTTCCAAGGTTTGTCTTGAGATAGGAAATGCAAGATAGCTGGCAGAGGCTCCAAAGAGATTTGGAAGATAAATTCATGTCCATGTGATGCAGCCCCGCTGTCGAAACCAATCTGGAAATTATAGTTCTGATTCAGAGGAGCATAGCTGTCATGAAAGAGCATATTGAGGATGGACTGATCTCCTTCACTCACATGTTGGTGTTCCCGCTCCGTCAACTCAACTAGCTTTTGTCTCACAGCTTCAGCTCGCCATTTTTTGTTGTTTATCAAGAGAACACCTGCATTAAAACCAACCCCAACTCCAAAACAAGATGGCGCAGCAGCCAGGTAGTTTTCTCCCAAGTCCATTTCAAAGAGGGGCGTCAGATCAGCCGTCACTACCAGATCACTGTCCAAGTATAGAACCTTGTCCTCTTCAACAAAATCAGGGATAAAATAACGGGCAAAGGTCATATGATTGATATGGGGCAATTTGTTACTCCAGTTCATCTGAAACTGGGCGCCCAGCATCTTGACATCCACTAACTCACCACCCATTTGCTCTACTATCGGTCTGAGAGCGCGGAACCACTCCTGGGGAATATCCTGATTAAAGATATAGACCTTGACATGGCTATTATGGTAGCAGAGAGACTTGAGCGCTGTTTCAATCTGACGAATATAGGCATAATCTCCTGCGAGAACAATTGTTTTTTTCATTTAGTTTCCTTCAGTTCACAACGACTGCTTCTTTGATTCCAAAAGCGTGCGGATAGACTCGATCATTTGATCTACGGCTGCTGGTGAGTAGACATGACTGCAACCACTCAAGTCATGACTAGTGGTCTCAAAAGCAAATATAGGGATTTCTCTTTGCTGCACTTCTTGGATAATGTTTGCAATTTCATACTCATGATTGATATCCAAGTAAAAGTCAATCTTTTCCAAGACTTTTCTGACATTCATGGGATTAAAGTAGGGATAGAGGCGTACATTCAGATGCGATTGCAAATTCATAATCTCCGGCGCAAAGTTGGTATGAGCTAGGATAGAGAACTCTACATCGGGCAGTTCTTGGATTAGGTGTTCGATTCTCTCTATGTGACACGTATTGGTAAAAATAGCGGTCGCATACTGGGGAGCTTGAACTAAAGATGCCAATCCTTTATGGAAATCACATTTTTTCATGACGATATCAGACCACTCTAGTCCGTAGTAAAACCACCAGTCCTCCCTAAAACGATTGAGGTTGATTTGGTACCAAGGCTTGTCCCCTGTATAATGGATAATCTTGGCTGTCTTCTCAGTAGCAAGAGAGTCCCTATACCAAGAATCCATCTGGTAATTCCGAGCCACCGTATCCATACCAACCATAAAATTATAGGTAGCTGGCAGAGGTTTCCAACGACCTTCAAAGAGGTGATTTAGCACACCCTGATCACCAAAAACTTGGTCATGCAGTTGGTCTGTCAAACTCAACAAGTGCTCCGTCACCTTTTCTTGGCGCCAGAGAGCCACATTAATCAGTAAGACACCTGCATTAAAAGTGCTAGGAACTAGAGCATCTGCTACAGCGGCTACCGGCCAGTCTGCCATGTCTTCTAAAAAGAGTTGATCCAGGTCTGATCTAACGATGATATCCGAATCCAGATACAAGGCTAGGTCTTCGCTGACATACTGAGGTATAAAATAGCGAAAGAAAGTTGCATAACTTAGGTGAGCAAGTGGCAAACTATACCCTTTCAAACCTTGATGACTAATCTTGACATTGATGATTTTTGAGGCTAGAGGTTCTAAACGTCTCTCCATGAGCTGAAACCATTCAGATGGCAAATCATCATTGAAAACATAAAAAGTCACTGCTCGGTTATGGGCGCAGATTGACTTGATTGTTGTTTCAATCTTGTCCATATAAGCATTATCACCACCGAGTACAATGGCTTTTTGAAGCTCTTTTTTCATTTCGTCCCCTTTTCTTTTCACATTCTTTTGGCTACTTTTCTACTACTATAGTTCTGATTTTTTCGATGATTCTCTCACCTTCCTATTATACCTTTTCCCCTAGTTTATTTCAAACTCAAAAGAGGATTTTCCCCTTCTCACATATAGAAAAAACCTTTGAAAAATCATGTTTTCAAAGGTTTTCCATTTTACTATTTATTCATTGATTTTTATATCTTATCAATGACTTTCTTGATCGTCATTCTGATCCTTCTTGGCAAGAAGACCGATACCTGTCACAGCTGTCAATGCTCCCAATAAAGCAGATGCTATCGAAGTCGACGCTCCTGTATTTGGCAAGACTTGTTTCGGCTTGCTTGAAGCGAATTGACCTTGGCTTGCAATGCTGGCCATTGAGAGAGAAGTGCTTGTTGAAGTAGATGCCAGAGCACTTGCTGACGCAGATCTACTAATAGAATCTGAAGTCGAGAGACTAGCGCTAATCGACGTTGACTCGCTCGCTGACATGCTTGCTGAAATCGAAGCACTTTCTAGAGTCGATTCACTGGCTAACATGCTAGCTGAGAGTGATGCGCTCGTTGAAGTAGATTCGCTCACTGATGTACTTACTGAGATCGAGGCACTTGTTAGAGCCGATTCACTGGCTAATACGCTAGCTGAGAGTGATGCGCTCGTTGAAGTAGATTCGCTCAATGAAGTACTTGTTGAGATCGAAGCACTTTCCAACGCCAACTCGTCCGCTAGCATACTTGCAGAAGTTGAAGTACTTGTTGAAGCGGATTCGCTGGCGCTCACTGACACAGATTGGCTTGAGCTTACTGAAACAGATTCACTAGCACTTACCGATGCTGACTCACTTGCGCTCGCTGAAGCGGACTGGCTTGAGCTTACCGATGCAGATTGACTTGAGCTTACTGAAGCTGACTGGCTAGCACTCGCTGAAGCTGATTCGCTTGCGCTCGCTGAAGCGGACTGGCTTGAGCTCGCTGAAGCGGATTGACTTGCACTTACTGAGGTGGACTGGCTGGAGCTTACTGAGGCTGACTCACTCGAACTTACAGAAGCGGATTGACTAGCACTCAATGATGCCGATTGACTCGAGCTTGCAGATGCCGATTCGCTTGAACTTACTGAAGCGGATTCGCTTGAACTTACTGAGGCAGACTGGCTGGAGCTTGCTGAAGCGGATTGGCTCGCACTTGCTGAGGTTGATTGACTCGAGCTTACCGACGCAGACTGGCTAGCACTTGCTGAGATAGACTGACTCGCGCTCGCTGAAGCTGACTGACTTGCGCTGGCTGACGCTGATTGGCTTGCGCTCACTGACGCTGATTGACTTGCACTTGCTGATACAGACTCACTTGCGCCTACTGAAGCGGATTGACTGGAGCTTACAGACGCAGACTCACTAGAACTCACTGAGGCTGATTGACTCGAACTTGCAGATGCAGATTGACTCGAGCTGACTGAAGCAGACTGACTTGCGCTGGCTGAGGCAGATTCACTTGCACTTGCAGATGCTGATTGACTAGCGCTTACGGAAGCAGATTCACTTGCGCTCAATGAAGCGGATTGGCTTGAGCTTACTGACGCTGACTGACTCGAGCTGGCTGACGCAGATTCACTTGCACTCACTGAAGCTGATTGGCTCGAGCTCACTGATGCAGATTCGCTGGTGCTTACAGACGCTGACTGACTAGCGCTTACTGAAGCGGATTGACTTGCGCTCACTGAAGCGGACTGGCTCGCACTCACTGAAGCCGATTGACTTGAGCTAACCGATACAGATTGGCTCGAACTTACTGATGCAGACTGACTAGCGCTTACTGATGCAGATTGGCTTGAGCTTATAGATACTGATTGACTAGCGCTGGCTGAGGCTGATTGACTAGAGCTTACCGATGCAGACTGGCTAGCGCTCACTGAGGCTGATTGACTAGAGCTTACCGATGCAGATTCGCTTGAACTTACTGAAGCGGATTCGCTGGCGCTTACTGAGGCTGATTGGCTTGAGCTTGCAGATGCCGACTGGCTTGAACTTACAGACGCAGATTGACTAGCACTCGCTGAAGCCGATTGACTCGAACTGACTGATGCTGATTCGCTTGAACTTACTGAGGCAGACTGGCTTGAGCTTACTGAAACAGATTGACTAGCACTTACTGAAGCGGATTCACTTGTGCTTACTGAGGCAGACTGACTTGCACTTACCGAAGCTGACTGGCTTGCACTCAATGATGCAGATTGACTCGAGCTTACTGAGGCAGACTGACTTGCGCTCGCTGAAGCTGACTGACTTGAGCTAACCGATGCAGATTCACTGGAGCTTACTGAGGCAGACTGACTTGCACTTACCGAAGCTGACTGGCTTGCACTCAATGATGCAGATTGACTCGAGCTTGCAGATGCAGACTGACTTGCGCTCACTGAGGCTGATTGACTTGCGCTCGCTGAAGCTGACTGACTTGAGCTAACCGATGCAGATTCACTGGAGCTTACTGATGCTGATTGGCTGGAGCTTGCAGATGCAGACTGACTTGCGCTCGCTGAAGCTGACTGACTTGAGCTAACCGAAGCAGACTGACTTGCGCTGGCTGACGCAGACTGACTCGAGCTGACTGAGGCGGACTGGCTTGAGCTTGCAGATGCTGACTGACTCGAACTTGCAGATGCAGACTGACTGGCACTCACTGAAGCCGATTGACTCGAACTTGCCGACGCAGATTGACTAGCGCTGGATGAAGCCGATTGACTTGAGCTTACAGACGCTGATTGACTGGCGCTCACTGAGGCTGATTGGCTGGAGCTCGCTGAGGCGGATTGACTAGAACTTACTGAAGCTGACCGGCTCGCGCTCACGGATGCTGATTGGCTGGAACTTGCCGACGCTGACTGGCTTGAGCTTACTGAGGCTGATTGACTTGAGCTTGCTGATGCAGACTGACTAGCGCTGACTGAAGCGGATTCACTTGTGCTTACCGATACAGACTGACTAGCGCTTACGGAAACTGATTCACTTGCGCTTACTGAGGCAGACTGAC